>NZ_JBSFNS010000006.1:0-182224 GCF_053587275.1 Amycolatopsis sp. NPDC003676 | reverse complement strand
CACCAGGCGAACATCCGCATCCTGCAGGCGACCGCGAAACAGCTCGGCATGCCCGCGGACGCGGTGGTGTCGAGACTTAACGGCGATCCCGCCCGCGACGACGGAGTCGGCGCCATAAAACTCAGGGAAGCAGTGGCAACACAGTACGGGCCGCGATCCGGCTGGTCGTGTTCGTGGCGCTGTCCTTCAGCGAGTCGGGATACGTAACCGGCGGGTTAGGACTAGTCCGATACCCGATGTACTTGCTAGCACTGGTCCCGTTGTACCCAGTGCACACCAACGTGATCAGCCACTGTCGCCGCGCCGCGCTGTAAGGCCCGCCAACAGCTTCGGCTTCAACATGACATTCCGGTTCCAGCTTGGCGATCACGATGTTGCTCCCGTCGCGAACCGTCGCGAGCAGACCGGTCCCGCTGAATCCAGCCCGGCTGCGCGCGACCTGCGCGATCGGCGCGACCGCATGGAGCGCGAAGCCGAGCTGGTCCACGGCCGATTTGTCAGTGATCGCGGACAACTGACTGTCGATGAGGTTCACACAATACGAGCTGTCCCTGGCATACGCCTGGAGCGTGTCCGGCGTGAACCTTTCGATGTCGGCGAAGTCGTCGACGGCGCTGTGCGCGCAGGCTTTGGCCTGGGTGATCGCGACCTGGTCGATGTGGTTGATGAGCTCAGTCTTGGCGGTGCTGATGGCGTCGAGGATGGCCCTGGTCGCGTCCTCGATCGAACGCTTGTTGCCGAAGAAGTCCTTGAGGACCGAGTAGGCGGTCTGCGCCCAGGTGACGATGGTCCCGATGACCTGCGGCCGGGCGGTCGCGTTCGCCGGGGCGGCCCCGGTTCCGGCGAGCAGGGCGAGGGCCAGCGCGATCGCGGTCGCGCTGCGTGCCCAGTGTCTTCGCATGTGTGCTCCTTTGTCGGGAATCGCGAAACGACCGGCGGTTCATCACCGGTCGTTCGCGGGGAATGGCCGCCCCGTACCGCGGTGGCCGGCCGAGATTATTGGACCGGCGCCCGCGTGCTGATCGCAATCCGTCCTTCGGCGCAAACCCTTGCGGCGTCCGCGAAACCCGAAAGAAAGAGATAAGGAAGCACTGATTTAACCGTTTTCGCCCTTGTGTTCCCGATGCGGCTCAACGACGTTCCGGAATTGCGCTCACGGACGACCGCCTTCGAGGCGGATCGTTTCCCCGGTGAGGAATTCGGCCTGCAACATCCAGAGCACCGCGTCGGTCACGTCGGCGACAGTGCCGGTACGGCCGACGAGGGTTCGCTGTGCGGCGTTCGCGAGGAAGTCCGCCTTGGCGTCGCCCTTGGCATCCCAGGCTCCGGAGTCGATGATCCCCGGCGACAGCGCGTTGACGCGGACCGGCGCGAGCTCGGCGGCGAGGTGCTGTGCGGCGAACGAGGCCGCTCCGTTGGTCACGCCCGTTACGACACTCCCGCGCGCCGGGCGCCAGCCGACCTGGCCGGAGAACAGCAGCAGCGATCGCCGGATCGTGAAGTGCTTCGCGAGCAGCAGCGGGCCGATGACCTTGGCGGTGAAGGCGTCGACGGTCTTGTCCCGGTCGAGTTCGCGGACCGGCGCCGCGTGCGGCATCGCAGCTGTGTTGACGAGGTGATCGACCTCCCCGAGTTCGGCGGCTGCGGCGGCGATGGTCGCCTCGTCGCGCAGGTCGATGTGCAGTCCGCCGGGCCGATGGGACGCGACGTGCGCCTTCGCGCCCTCCGCCGTCGCGGCGTCGGCGATCGCCGTGCCCAGGTTCCGTCCGCCCAGCACCAGCACTGTTTGCCCGGCCAGCCCGTTGCCCATGGTCCTTCTCCGTTCCTCGGTTGCAGTGGCCGAAGTAGGCTATGGAAAAGTAACCAGGTACTTCAACGTAACCGGAACCGGAGGAATCGCCGTGGGCTACAACGTCATGTCCGCGACCTGCCCGTCGCGGGTGGTGCTGCACCGGATCGGGGCGCGGTGGACGGTCTTCGTGGTCAACGCGCTCGAGGACGGCCCGCTGCGCTTCACCGTCCTGGCGGAGAAGATCCAGGGCGTCACCCCGAAAGTCCTCACCGAGACGCTGCGCGCGATGGAGGAGGACGGCCTGCTCGCCCGCGTCGACTACGCGGAACAGCCGCCCCGCGTCGAGTACGGGCTGACTGATCTCGGCCTGTCCTTGCTCGGGCCGCTGCGCGCGGTCCGCGAATGGGCGGAAACCCATGTCCCGGAAATCCTCGAAGCCCGCGAACGCGCCCACTCGGCGCGGCAGGACTGAGACGGCTAATTTCCCCCTGCCCGGGCCGCTTTTTGGGTAGGCCGTACCCATGCGCCGCGGACCCGCCGCGTGGCAGGCTGCGACCCATGTCGCGAGCGGGGTCCGAACCGTCCGGCGCGCACGGGGGCGCCCGGTGCTTCCGGCCTGCGGTACAGCCGCTGGTGAGCGCCGCGTCGAGAGAGCTGCGCGCCGCCGTGCCCGACGCTGACGCGGCCGAACTCGCCGCGGCCAGCCAGGGAATGGAGGACTGGCTCAGCGATCGCCTGTGCGCCGCCTCGGCCCGGACTCTCGTCGCCAGCCTCAAGTCGTTCGACTCCTTCGTGGCCAGCGACCCGCTGCCGGAAGTCCTGGCTCAGCACCCGGGCCTGGCCGACCTTCTCGAGTCGCTCACGCGCAACGCTGTCTCCGCCGCTTCGGAATTGCTGACCCGGTTCGACCAGGACCGCGCCCTGGTGGCCGGTTTCCTCGGCGGAGAACCAGGGCGGCTGATGGCGGTGGCGTTCGGCCGCGGCGACGCTCATTGCGGCGGCCGGACTGTCAGCGAACTCAACTTTGCCTCCGGCGCCCGGCTGATCTACCGCCCGCGCCCGGTCGGCCTGCACGCGCGCTGGAACGATCTGCTCGCCGAGCTTGCCCCGCTTCTCGGCGATCTCGCCCCGCGCCGTGCGGAGGTGCTGGAACGCCCCGGATACGGCTGGGTCGAGTTCATCCACGCCCGCCCCGCCGCTGACGTCAGCCAGTTCTACCGCAGGTCGGGCGCGCAGCTCGCGTTGCTGCACGTTCTCGGCGCCACCGACATCCACGCGGAGAACGTCGTGGCGGCCGGCGACCATCCGGTCGTGGTGGACGTCGAAACGCTCTTCCAGCCCCGCTGGACCCCGCACACCGACGGCGGTTCCGATCCTGCCCTGACGGCACTGGAAACCTCCGTCCTGAACACCTTTGTCTTGCCCCGCCCCATATTCGGCCCCTACGGGCGCCTGGACCTTTCGGCGTTCGGCGGCCGTCCGGGCCGGTTCCCGCACGACCTGCCCGCCTGGGCCGACGCGGGCACCGACCGGATGCGCCTGATCCGCGGCCCCGCCCCGTACGCCGGCGGGCGGAACCTCCCGGCCCCCGACCTCGATCCCGCGGCTTACGGCAGTGCCTTCCTGGACGGCTTCCGTGTTGCCTACCGGTCGCTCGCCGGAGACACCTTGCTCCGCGGCCTGGACCGGTTCGTCGACGCCGAGTTGCGGATCGTGCCCCGGGCGAGCGAGTGGTACGCGGACTTGCTTCGCGAATCTACGGAACCGGTGTTCCTGCGCGAGATCGACGGCCGCGCGAAGGCGTTCGCTCCGCTCGACGACGTCACCGCGTACCCGCACTTCGCCCGCTTCGCCGACGCGTCCCGCGCCGACCTGCTGGCGGGGGACATCCCGTACTTCGGCGCCGCGGTGGGCGGACGCGAGGTCTGGACCACTGCCGGTGCCCGGCTCCCGGACGTCCTGGAAACCGACGGCCTGACCGCGGCGCGGGCCCGGATCGCCAGCCTGGGGGAGCGGGACCTTCGCGCGCAGCTGTGGTTCGCCGAGGCCTCCCTCGCCACGATGACGCCCTTCGCCGGACACCGCCTGGCGCCCGGTGCCGCGCCTGGTCTCCAGGTGCCCGATCCGGCGCACCTGCTTCAGCTGGCCGTGGACATCGGCGACGACCTGCTGCGGCGGGGGAGCGCCGATGCGGTGCGGATCAATTGGCCGTCGCTGGAGCTCGCCGAGGACGGTGGCTGGTGCGTCCGGCAGATGGGCGCTTCGCTGGGCAGCGGGTACTGCGGGGTGGCACTGTTTCTCGCTGAGCTGGGGAAAATCAGCGGACAGGACCGTTTCCTCGACGCCGCGGCCCGGACAGTCCGGCCCCTGCCCGGGTTGCTCAAGTTGCTGGACGACTACGCGTCGCTGGCGGTGGGCGTCGGGCCGGGCGCGTTCAGCGGGTTGGGCGGAATCGCCTACACGGTCGCCCGGTTGGCCGATGTGCTGGCGGATTCCACCTTCGACATCCCGGCGGCCTTGCGCGCGACCGCGGCTGCCGCCCGGGCTGCCGAGTCAGCGGATGTTGCCGACGGCCTGGCCGGGGCCGTACTAGCCGTCTCGGCGGTGGCGGCTGACACCGGCCTGCCGGAAGCGGATGCGCTCGTCGAGGAGCTGGGTGCGCGGCTCGCTTCGCTTTCTCCCTTGCCGAGCGGGGGATTCCTCTTCGGCCGAGCTGGGGTGGCGCACGCTCTTCGGCTGACCGGCCGTGCTCCGACCGGCGATGCAGGCCAGGTGACGGGGCTCGGCTGGTGCTCCGGCCTGGCCGGTCTCGTCCTCGCTTCTCCTTCTCCGCGCCTGGTCGACCGTTTCCGCACCGCGCTGGAACAACGGCACTCCTCGCCGGATCATTCGCTGTGCCACGGAGAACTCGGCGTCCTCGACGCGGCCAGGTCCGTCGGCGCACCGGTCCGGCTCCCGCGCGGGGCACTCTCCTGCGGAACCCCGGGCGCGGTCCCGACGCCAGGCCTGCTGCATGGCCTGTCCGGCATCGGCCACGGCCTGCTGCGCCTCGGATTCGCCGACGAGGTCCCGGCGCTGTCCCTCCTGGAACCGGCCGTCGTGCCGGTTCCTGAACACCACTAGGAAATTCCCTCGGAAAGGAGAACCGGAAATGCACGAGGACGTCCAGCCCGCACCGGGCGCGGAAGAGGACGCCGCCGAGCCCGAACGGCCGCTGCCCGCCTGGCGGCGCCAGTGGGTGCGCTCGGCGGTGCTGACCGGGATGACCGTCGGCGCGGTCGCGGTGGTCGCGCTGGCGGGAGACCCGAGCACTGTCGCCGGGATGAGCTGAGGCGGACAGTTCCGGCAGCGGCGCGGAGAGGCTGAGCGGACCGGCTTGGCTGCGGCGCGGAGAGGCTGAGCGGACCGGCTTGGCTGCGGCGCGGAGAGGCTGAGCGGACCGGCTTGGCTGCGGCGCGGAGAGGCTGAGCGGAGACCGGCTTGGCTGCGG
Organism: Amycolatopsis sp. NPDC003676; assembly: GCF_053587275.1. Classification (NCBI taxonomy): domain Bacteria; kingdom Bacillati; phylum Actinomycetota; class Actinomycetes; order Pseudonocardiales; family Pseudonocardiaceae; genus Amycolatopsis; species Amycolatopsis sp. NPDC003676. The sequence goes on along the minus strand of NZ_JBSFNS010000006.1, from coordinate 176,942 downwards.
CGCGGAAGGGCTGACCGGGCAGGCAGCAGCGCGAAGACCGGGCGGGGGTTCGGTGGGTGGCCGGGTGTCCCTTGTGGACGCTCGGCCATCTCGACGTGCCGGGGCGGTGATTCGGCCGGGCGTGGCGGACTGGCCCGTCGCCACTGGGCGGGCAGGGGAGCGGCTTTCGCTGGCCGAGTGTGACCGTTCTCCGGCGCTCGCTGGGCTGGATCCGCCGCGGCCAACCTGCGCGGCCGGAGAGCGATCGGCCGCGGTGCGAGCCTTCACTCCGCCCCCCGGGGGCGACGACCGTGTGAACGAGCCCCGCCGCAACGGCCTCCACCGCAGCCGCGCTCTCGGTTCCGAGCCGGTGCCGCTCAGCGAGCCACCCGGCGTCGTTGTGGGTCAGCCAGGTCTGCCCGGACGAATCTTCCCGAGCGAGAGCCTTCATCGGCAGGTCGAGACCGCTCGTCTGCTGATCCAGCATCAACGGTGCCCCGCCCCGGGGATGGCCGGAGGTCAGCAGTTCCGTCGGCCGGAGCCGAGTCCCAGCGTTAGCTGCCAGCCGGTCGATAGTCTCTCGCACGGGCCAAGCGCTGGTCCCGAGTCATCAGCCCGGCGCCGAATCGCCCAGTACCGCGGTCGCGTACTCGCACAGCGTGGTCCGGTCCGGTGCCTGCGTCTTGGCCAGCAAGCTCGCCACGTGCTTCTCCACCGTCCGCACCGAGATGTGCATTCGTTGCGACAGCGCCCGGTTGCCGAGCCGTTCCGGCATCAACTGCAGGACCTCGAACTCCCGCCGGGTCACGCCGATGCCGCGCAGCTTCGGCGGGATGCGTTCGGTGCCGGAGCTGTGGTAGCGCACGGGGGTGCCCATCCGCCGCAGCAGGGACCGGCAGGCACTGGCCAGGACGTCGATGCTTCCGTGGAAATGGTTCTCCGCGTCGGCGAGCCACTGGCCGGGCTTGCCCCAGCTGTCGGCGAGGGCGGCTTCGGACACCAGGCGCAGCGCGAGGTGCCGCGCGGTCGGGAAGACCGACGAGGCGGCAACGGCGGTGTCCATCTCCTGCTCGGCGGCATCGGGACGGCCGGCGCGGCCGTGGTGCACCGCGCGGGCGAAGCCGAGGAATTGGCGGTTCCAGCGCATCCGGCCCACTTGGGCGCGGGCCGCCCGTTCCACTTCGGCCGGATCGCCGGTCCCGTCGACCGCGCCGAGCAAATGGACTAATCCGAAAGTACCGGAAAAGTGGAAATAGGCTTCCAGCCCGCCGTATTCTGCCATCAATTCCGCGGAGAGGGTCCGGGCGCCTTCCCGGTCTTCGGTGAGCAGCGCGCAGAACAGTTCGGCCAATCCTTTAGTCAACGGCGCTTCACGAGAATTTTCGCCGCCGGCCGCGCGGAATTCCCGCAGCGCGGCACGCATCTCCTGGCACCGGCCCCGGTGCGCGGCGAGCACGGCGCGCAGCATCAGGGCGTAGCGGATCACCGAGTGCAGCCGCAGCCGTCCGCATTCGGCCAGGCTCGCGGTGAGGATCTGCTCGGCCTGATCGTAGTCCGCGCGCAGCACCGCCGCGTAGGCGAGGTTGGCGTATACGTTGCTGGCCAACGTAATACAGCCCGACCGCAGCGTCTCGCGGTAGGCGTACTCGAGGGCGGAAGCGTCGCCCTCGGCGAGCCAGGCGTTCGCGCCCAGTCCGATGAGCCCGTGGTTGCGCCAGGTGGTCAGCTGGTGCTCGGTGCCCAGCGCCAGCGTGCGCCGGTAGCCTTCGTCGGACTCGGCCAGCGAGCGGCCGCGCGTGCTGAAACCGATTGCGTACCAAGCCTTGCAGGCCGTCTCGGGATCGCCGTCCGGATCGACGCCGCGGATCGCCCGCCGGGCCAAGGCCTCGCTGCGGCTGACGTGGTCGGCGTCGGCGCCGGTGCGGCACGAGGTGAGGTAAGCGTCGACGACGTCGATCACCGCGGTGTCGGCTTCGGACGCCTCCGGCGGCAGCAGCGCGCGAGCCGCGGCGACTTGGCGGACGCCGTCCTCCCACCGGCCGGCGACCTGGGCCGCCCACGCCATCCGGACCTGCTGGCGGACCTGGCTTTCGGTGTCCCACAAGGGATTCCCCAGCCGCAGCTCGGCGGCGACCTCGGCGGCGCGGTCGAACTGGCCGTCTTCGGCGAGCGCGGTCAGCAGGGCTTCCAGGAGTTCCCCGCGCAGTGCGTGCCAGCGGTTTTCCTCCGACAGCAGGTCGAGGGCGTTGTCGAGCACGGCGACCGCGGTGGCCGGGCCGCCCGCGTGCAATGCTCGGCGAGCCGTTTCCAGGTACAGCCGGGCGGCTGCGGGCAGGTCGCCGCCGCGGCGGTGCAGGTCGGCGGCGAGGTGGCACCAGGAGCCGGGAAGCCCTGGGTACAGCTCGGCGATCGCTTGCGCCACCTGGCCGGAGAGGGTGACCTGGTCGGCCGCGGTGGTCAGCGACAGCAGGGCTTCTTCGGTCAGCGGATGTTCGAACGAGTACCAGCCGGGAGTGCCGTCGCCGCCGGTCAGCAGGCGTTCGGCGACCGCGGCGCGGACGTGGGAGAGCAGGGTCCGGTCGTCGAGCCCGACGCAGCGTTGCACCACCGGCAAGGGAAAAGTCCGGCCGACGATCGCGGCGACCGACAGCAGCCGCATCCCGTCCGGGCCGAGCTGCAGCGCCCGTTGTTCGACCGCTTGCACGAGACTGAGCGGCACCCGTTTTCGCTTCCCGCCCACCAGGTGCCAGCCAGCGGGACGCCGCACAAGATCCTTCATGGACACCGCGTACCGGGTAAGTTCCGCGGCAGCGAACGGATTCCCGCGGCTTTGCGAGTACAGGTGCTCGACGGCCGACGCGCTGACCTCGCCCGGCGGGCAGCCAAGGATCGACGCGACCAGCCCGGTCACCCCGGCGCGGTCGAGCCGGTCGAGTTCGACCAGCGTCGCGTCGCCGCGCTGGGCCAGGGTTTTCACCAGTTCCGCGCCGGCGGAGGCGCCGACCCGGACGGTGGCCAGCACGAGCACCGGCTGCTCGCGCAGGTTCGACGCGAGATAATCCAGCACAGTCAAGGTTTCCCGGTCCGCCCAGTGCAGGTCGTCGACGACCAGCAGACATCCGCGGCCGCGGCCGAACCACGACGTCAGCCGCAGGATCGCCTCGGCGAGCACGAGCAGCGACGTCTCGCGCGGCTCCGGCTGCGCCCAGTCCGGCACGAGCCGCCCGAGCGCGGGCAGGTAGGGCGCGAGCAGTTCGTCGTCCGGGCTGGGCTCGGTGCGCGCCAGCGAAAGCAGCGCCTCGGCGAGCGGCCGGAACGGGATCGCCGGACCCGTCGAGCTGGCCCGCCCACGCACGGCCGCCATGCCCGCCGCCCGCGCTTGTTCCGCGGCCGCTTCCGCCACGGAGGTCTTGCCGATCCCCGGTTCCCCGGTGAGCACGACCATGGCGCCGGAAGACGTTCTTGCCGCGCTCAGGAACCCGGCCAGCCCGGCCAGTTCGCTCTCCCGTCCGATGAGCATTTCCACCCCTTCAGCCGAACGGCCCGCGGTCGACGGCTTTCGCCCGGTGCCGGTCTGCTCCCCCGCCGCGAAATGCTATACGCAGGCACCCGCTTTCGTGGGGGCAGAAATACCGCCGTTCCACCTTGTGGCGCAATTGTGCGCACGGCCTGAAATCGTTTAGTCACAGCCGGAAACATTTATGGGCGCCCGCAGTGGACGGACGGCGACTCTTTGGGTGCGCAGCACCCATGCGCCCGCCGCCCCGGCGGGACAGAGTGAAGCGGCCGGGAACGACCCGGTCCGGGAAGGAGGCCGCTTCGCCATGACGCCGAACCGCCCCTCCTGCTCCCAGGCCGCACCGCGAGCCCGAAAGAACCGGACAAACAAGGCGGGTGTCCGATGACCGCCACGACCGCCCCCGCTGTGCTGGCCGACGGCGGACTCAGCCAAGGCGAAGCCGACCTCTCCTGCAGCTACGCCGCTGTCCGCACCCTGCGCCGACTGGGCCGCACCCCGGCCGAACCCGCTGGCATCGTGAGGTTCCTGCGGTCGCGCCGCAACAGCGACGGCGGCTACACCTGGCAGCGCGGCCTCCCGTCGGACGGCTGGGCCACCTACTGCTGCACCCGCGCCCTGCACGATCTCGGCGAGGAAATCGACGAGCCCGCCCGGGTCGCGGAATGGGTGTCCGGCACCGCGACCGTCGAAGGCGGGTTCGCGATGACCGCGGGCCGTCCGCCGGACGTGTGGGCGACCTGGTGCGCCACAAAGACTTTGGTCGAGATCACCGGCACCGCCGCCCCGGAACCGGCACGGCACGCCGGATGGCTGGCCGCGCTGCAGGGTCCCGACGGCGGCCTGACCTGGCAGCCCGGCTCGAACCTCTCGGACGCCCGAGCCTGCTACTACGGCGTGCGCGCGTGGCGAGCCGTGACCACCGCACCGTTGCCCTGGCGGACCGGACCGCTGGTCTCGTGGCTGTGCGAACAGCAAACCGTCGAAGGCGGATTCCGGTTCGCGCCCGGCTCGGCGGTCTGCCTCTGGGCGACGTTCCGCGCGGTGCTGACCTTGCGCGTCCTCGGCGCCCAACCGCCCGACCCAGCGGGAGCGCTCGCGTGGATCGGCGATCGGCGGCTGCCCGGCGGCGGGTACGAACGCTGGCCCGGCTACGGCCGTTCCGACATCTGGGCCTGCTTCTCCGCCGTGGGCGCGCTGACTGCACTCGGCTACGACCTTCCGGCCGCGGAAGCGGACGCGATCGCCGAAGCGGTGGCGCGCTGCCGCCTGGCGGGCAGCGGCTACACCTACCGAAGCCCTGAAGCCGCAGGCGACAGCCTCGCCACCGCGGCCGGTCTGCTCACCTCGGCGCGTTCCGGTACTCCGGCACGGGGGTTGGTCCGCTGGCTGCAGGACGCGCAGCCGCCCGCGGAAGACGGCGTCGTCTACATGCCGGGCCAGACCGCGGAAGTCCGTTGCACGCAATGGGCCTTCGAAGCGTTACGGGCGAGCGGACACCGGCTGGACGAACGCCGTCTGCTTCGCTGGATCGCGCGGCTGCAGAACCCGGACGGCGGGTTCGCGCACTGGCTCGGCCGCGCCTCCGACCTCGTCTCCACCACTGCCGCCGTCGAACTGGCCGACCGGCTCACCGGCGGCCGCCCCACCACGATCCTCGACGGCGCGCGAGCAGTCGCCTTCGTGACGCTTTGCCGCGACGGCGGCCTGGTCGACCCGGCTTCGGCCGGCACGGCCGCCGCGAGCGCCGCAGCGCAGGCCGCGCGGGTGCTGCACCTGCTCGGCGCCCGCCCCGCCGCGGCGAGCCTGCACGCCGGGCTGGCCTGCTACGCCCGGGCGACCGGCGGATACGCCGCGACCGCGCTCGGGCTTCCCGACCTCGCCACCACCTACCAGGTGGTGCGCACCGACCAATGCCTCGGCCGCGATTCCGACCGCGCGTGCGTCGCCCGCTTCCTCCTGCGGGTCGAACTGGGCGACGGGCACTACGCCTGGAGCCCGAGTTCGCCCGCGGTGGCCGGGCCGCTCGCCGACTGCCTCGGCGCACTCCTGCGCGCGTGGCTGACCGATCCGGCGGCGCTGCTGCCGCCCTTGAACTTGTGAACGAAGCAAAACCGGCCGCCGGGCGTCGGCCGGGCATCGCATTCCGCTCAGCACCGGGAAGGGAGCAACGGGTGAGTACAGTGCGCGACAGTACCGCGGAGGGCAAGAAGAAATCGCTTGCCGACATGTTGGCCCGTGCACGCGCCAAGATCACCGACGGACCGCGTCCCCGCCAGGACCGCGGCAACGTGCCGCTGTCGTATTCGCAGGACACCTTGTGGGTGGTGGACCAGCTCGCCACCGGAAAATCGACTTACAACGTCGCGTTCCTGTTCCGCCTCGAAGGCGATCTGGACGCCGACGCGCTCACCGAGTCCTTCGCCAGCATCGTCCGCCGCCACGAAGCGCTGCGGACCTACGTGCTCGAGGAGAACGACGAGTTCTTCCAGGGGATCGTCGAGGATCCCGAGATCGTCGTCCCGCGGTCGTCCGCGTCGTCGGAGGCCGAGGCCCGCCGGATGCTCGACGAACTCGCCGAGGTCGGGATGACGCTGACGGAATTCCCGCTGTGGCGCGCGGACCTGGTCCAGGTCCGGCCTGATCTGCATTACTTCGGCCTGGTCGTGCACCACATCGTCTTCGACGGGGTGTCGACGGCCATCTTCTTCGACGAGCTGGAGAAGGAATACAACGCGCGCCGGGCCGGCTCGACGCCGCTCGTGGAGCCGCCCGCCGTCCAGTTCGCCGACTTCAGCGAATGGCAGCGCAAGCAGATGCGCGCCGGGGCCTGGCAGGCCAGCGCGGACCATTGGGCCGAGGCGCTGCGCGACGTCGAGGTGATGGACCTCCCCGGCGACCGCCCGCTGCCGCCCGCGGTGACCTACCCCGGCCGCGCCGTGGTCCAGACCTGCGAAGGACTGGCAACCCAGGCCAACCGGCTCGCGTCCTCGCTCACGACCACCCCGATCACCGTCTACGCCACCGTGATGGCTTGTCTGTACCACCGGTATTCGGGTTCCGGCGACGTCATCTTCGGCATGCCGAGCGCGAACCGCGCCGAGGTCGAAACCGAACGGACCCTCGGCTTCTTCATCAACATGCTGCCGCTGCGGTTCCAGCTCGATCCGGAGGAGACGTTCCAGGAGACGCTCAAACGCGTCCAGCAACGGCTGCGCGGCGCACAGGCGCACGGCTACCTGCCGCTGGAGCAGATCATCGCGAGCGCGCAGGTCCGGCGCGACCCGTCGCGGTCGACGCTGTTCCAGTACACGCTGACGATGAACGAGTGGACCGAGCCGATGCGCCTCGACGGCGTATCCGCGACGGAGGTCGAGGTCCCCACCACGCAGGCGAAGTTCTTCCAGCAGTGGACGGTCGCGCGCAGCGGCCCGGACCTCGAAGTGCACACCGTCTACAACACCGACATCTTCGACCAGGCGACGATCGAAACCATGCAGCGGGTGTTCGTCTGGCTGCTGCGCAGCGCGATCGCCGACCCGGGCATCAGCCTCCGCGAACTGTGGGCCCACGACAGCGAGTCCCGCCGGATCCAGGCCCAGCTCGGCATCGGCACGCAGGCGCCGGCGCCGACCGGCAACGTCTACACGCAGTTCTGCCAGGTCGCCGAGGAACACGCGGACCGGCTGGCCGTCAGCAGTCCCGGAAAAGACCTGACGTACGCGGAATTGCGCCAACGGGTCGAAGCGCTGCGCGGCTATCTGGCCGAAGCCGGAGTCCGCGCGGGCGACCGGGTCGGCGTCGCGCTGGAACCGTCGGCCGACTTCTCGGCAACAGTCCTGGCGTTGCTGGCGATCGGCGCGGTGTACGTGCCGATCGACGCGATGAACCCGCGCGGCCGGATCGAGGCGATCATCGAAGACGCCGACCTCCGCTGCGTGGTGTGCGACGCGACGACCACTGGAATCGCGCCCGGCGCGGAATGCCGGTTGCCGGTCGAGGCGCCGGTCCCGGCGAGCCTGCCCGGACCGGCGCGCGGCGGGAACGAGGTCGCGTACCTGATGTACACCTCGGGCAGCACCGGCAAGCCGAAAGGCGTGCTGATCACCCACGACAACATCCTCGGCTTCATCCGGAACGTCCGGACGCTGTTCGAACTCAGCCCGGCCGACCGCGTGCTGGGCTACGCGTCCTGCGGGTTCGACGTGTCGGTGTTCGAGATGTTCGGCGCGCTGCTGAGCGGGGCGTCGCTGCACGTCGTGCCGTCGGTGATGCGGCTGAGCATGGCGGAGGTCCAGCAGTTCCTGGAGGAGCACCGGGTCACCGTGACCGACCTGCCGCCGTCGGTGATGAAGCTGCTCGACCCGGGTCCGCTGAACGATCTGCGGATCGTGTTCGTCGGCGGCGAAGCGTTCTCGCACGAGCTGGTGCGGGCGTGGGGCAAGGGCCGGCGCATCTTCAACGGTTACGGCGTCACCGAGTGCACCGTCACCAGCGTCGTCGAGGAGCTGGAAGAGCCGCTGCCGGCGGCCGGGCTGCCGATCGGCGGGCCGATGGACAACCACGTCGCGTATGTGCTGGACGAGCACAACCGGCCGGTGCCGCAAGGCGTCATCGGGCAGCTGGCGCTCGGCGGGGTCGGGCTGACGCCGGGCTACTGGCGGCGCGACGAGGACAACCGGGAGAAGTTCGTCCCGGATCCGGTCGGGCCCGATCCGTCCGCGCGGGTGTATCTGACCGGGGATCTGGTGCGGCACAACGGAGACGGCCGGCTGGTGTACGTCGGGCGGCGCGACCGGCAGGTCAAGATCAACGGGGTGCGGATCGAGGTCGGCGAGATCGAGAGCGTGCTCCGCGCCGCCGAAGGGCTCCGCAACGTCTACGTGCAGGTCCGCCAGGACGGGGACCAGAAGCGGATCGTCGCTTACTGCGCGACCGGGGGAGCGAAGCAGGCGAGCGAAAGCTCGCTGCGGGACTACTGCCGCAAGCGGCTGGTGTCCACGATGCAGCCGTCGACCTTCGTGCTGCTGGACGAACTGCCGATCAACGGCAGCGGCAAGATCGACGAACGCGCGCTGCCGGACGCCGATTTCACCGTCGAGGCCGCGCCCGCGGAAGAGCTCACCGAGCTCGAACGGGCGATGCTGACCGACGCCTTCGGCCCGATCCTCGGCCGCACCGATTTCCCGAAGACAGCGAGCTTCTTCGACCTCGGCGGCACGAGCCTGCAAGCCGCGCAACTGGTTTCCAAGATCAAGAAACTGTTCTCGGCGACGATCTCGCTCGCCGCGTTCTTCAACGATTCGAGCGTGCAGAGCATGGCGCTGGAGGTCGAACGGGCGCGGCTGGCCTCGCTGTCGGCCGAGGAGCTGGAGAAGGCCATCGCCGGGATGACCGAAGAGGACGTCGCCCGGCTGCTGGCCGGCGAGTGAGCGGACGTGGAGCGCATCCGGAAAGGAGGAGAGATGGACGGTGACGGCAAACGCCTGAGCAGCTATCTCAGCGCGAGGTCGGCGGCACCGGGCGTGCCGGGACTGGTAGAGCTGAGCCGGTCGGCGCCCGGCGCGAAGGTCCTGCTGTTCGCGCATCCGGTCGGCGGCAGCCTGCTGACGTATCAGCCGCTGGTCCGCAGATTCCCCGAATATGCCTGCTGGGGCCTGGAATCTTCGCGGGAGGTGCTCGACGGCGGCGAGCCGACGGAGTCGATGCAGGACCTCGCCCGCCGCTACTCCGAAGTTCTCGCCGAGCATTGCCCGGACATCGACCTGGTGTGCGGCTGGTCCTTCGGCGGCGCGCTGGCCTGGGAAATCGCCAATCTGCTGGCGGCGCGCGGGAAGCGGCCGAAAGTGGTGCTGCTCGATTCGACGTGGTCGACCATCGCGTACGAGGAGTCGACGCACGCCGAAGAACTGGAGTGGTTCGTCCGCGACGCACTGCGCTCAGGCGGGCACGACGGCGAATTCGCGGCGAGCACCGAGTCCGAAGCGGCCGAGATCGTCGGCATGGACGAGGAGACCTTCTCCGAACGCCTCCGGATCTTCGGCCACAACAGCCGTCTTCTCCGCAAGTGGAAGCCGACGCCGGGCGACCTGGACGTGGTGGTCGTACGGGCGGCCGAGTCGTTCAAACGGGACTGGCGCACGGTGTCCTCGGGCGAGGTCGACTTCCAGGAGCTGCCCGGCGAGCATTACGGCCTGCTCCAGAACGCCGACACGCTCGCCACCATCGAGAAGATCATCCGCAGCGCGCTGGATCTCCCCGTGCGCACGTCGGCAGTCAGCACCGGTGCCGGGCCCGATCTGCACGCGGCGTTGAAAGAGCTGGTCGACACGCCGCATTGGCGCGATCTCGTGCTGCGGGCCCGGAAAATGGAGCCGGAAGCGATCGCCGAGGCCTACCGGGAGCTCGGCAGGCGCGGGTTGCTCACCCCGGACTGGCCGGTCGAATTCGGCGGCTCCGGCTTGCCGACCAAGACCGGGATCGAGCTGTTCGAGCAGTTCATCGCCACCGGGCTGCCGGATCTCGTGTACGCGCTCACCGTGCAGATCGTCGGCTACTTCGTGCTGAAATCCGGCTCGGACCGGCTGAAACAGGACCTGCTCCCGCGCATCAGCCGGGGCGAGGAATTCGCCACCGTGCTCTACAGCGAGCCGCGGGCGGGCAGCGATCTCGCGTCGCTGCGCGCTCGGGCGGACCGCCGAGGCGACCGTTATGTCCTCAACGGCGTCAAGGTGTTCAGCATCTACAGCCACATCTCGGGCTCGGCGCTGGTCGCGGCGCGCACCGGCGATGACGGTCATAAGTACGACGGCATCACGCTTTTCGTCATCGACCTTGCGTCGCCGGGAGTGACAGTCGAGCTGGTCGAGACCATTCAGCCCGAGCAGATGTGCCGCGTCCGGCTGAAGGACGTCGAGGTCGAAAGCTGGCGGCGGATCGGCGAAGAGGGGCGTGGCTGGGCTCTGCTCGACGGCGCCCTGGCCATCGAACGCACCGGCATCGACCACGTCGTCCGAGCGGCGCGCTGGCTGAAAGCCCTGCGCACGGCGGCGGTCGGCCCGGATGAGCTGCAGCTGCTCGAAGGCCAGGTCGAATGCGCGACTACGGTAGCCCGCGCCGCCACCGAGGTCTTCCTTCGCCCCGATGCGACGGCGACGGACACTGCGGTGGCCAAGCTGTACACCAGCGAAACGTGTCAGCAGGTCGGGCACGAGGTGCTGCGCCGCTGGCGGACGCTCCGGACCGAGCCGCACGACGGTCTGGTCCGCGAGGAACTGCTGTCCGGGCTCACCGAATCTCCCGGGCTCACCCTGTCGGCCGGTTCGTCGGAGATCATGCTGTCGACGCTTTCGGTGGACCTCAAGGAGGAGTACGCCACGCGGTGCCGGGAGATCCTGCACCGGTTCGGCGGCGAACTCGCCGACGCGGTGGTCGAGGTCCTCGAACCGGTCGGGGCCGGGATCAAGGCGAAACCGCTGTTCAGCTACTCGGCCGACCGCCGCGCCGCGCTGGCGGAAACGTTGGCGGAGCTGGGTTTCGACCAGGTGGAGACTCCCGAGGACGACGGCGGGCTCGGCCTCGGCCTCGCCGTCGGCTGCTCGATCAACCTGAGCCTGGGGTACCTCGGGTTCGAGAACGCCTACCAGCCCTCGGCCGCGCCCGGCGCGCGCGAAGGCCGGGTGCGGCACGCGGCCTACGTGCTGGGCCTCGGCCTCGGACTGTTCCGCACCGCCTGGGAACACGCCGCCGGCCGCGAGCAATTCGGCCGGAAGCTCGTCGACCTCGACGCGCTGATGTTCCCGCTCATCCGGTCGTACGCGGAACTGCACGCGGTGAGCACGAGGCTGCAGGAAATCGCGAACACCTTGCCCGGCCTGGACGACGCGGCGCTCCGCCGGTTCGAATTGGTCGAGCAGGACGTGATGGTGCGCGCGGTCCGCGCGTCGATGCAGGTGCTGGGGGCACAGGGCATCACGGAGTGGTCGGTCGCCTCGCGGTTTTACCTGCGCTGCGCCGAGAACCTCGGGCTCGCTGCCTGACATTCACGCAAAGGAGACGTTTCATGCTGGTCGCCCTCGCAGGTTCGCAGGTGGCTCCCGACGGGGCTTCACCGCAGCTCTACGACGAATCGCTGTACTCCGCCCAGGACATGCACGCCGTGTGGCAACGCATGCGTGCCGAGGGCGGTCTGCACCGGCAGCAGACGCCGGACGGCCAGCAGTTCCTCGCGGCGATGCGGCACGCCGACGTCAAGGCGGTTCTGGGCGACCACAAGACGTTCTCCTCGGCCTACAGCACCATGCTCAGCGTGCGGGGCGACGGGGATGTCGCGGCGGGGGCGGCGATCCACCTCACCGACCCGCCGCTGCATCCCGAACTGAAGCGCGTGTTCACCCCGCTGATGACGGTGCAGGCGACGCAGCGGCTCCAGGTGGGGATCGAGGCGCGGATGCGCGAGCTGTTCGACGCCGTCCGGGGCAAGGAGACCTTCGACTTCTGCGAAGCGATGATCACCCTTCCGATGACGATCACCGGGCCGCTGATGGGCATTCCGGAGAGCGAATGGCCGATCACCGGCCGGGCGACGGTCCGCGCGATGGGCGGGTCGGACGTCCCGCAATCCGAACGGCAGCGCCGGTTCGACCTTTTCGAGGCGCACACGACGATCATGACCGTCCTCGGCGAGGTGCTCGAATCCGGTCCGCCCGAGGACACGGTGAGCGGACGGTGCCCGCACGCCGCCGAAGTAGTCGGGGACCCGGATCGCGACGTCGCGCTGCTGAACGCGTACGCGTTCCTGATGGGGGCCAATCCGACGGTGCCGCAGACCATCAACCAGACCCTGATCCTGCTGGCCGGCGACGAGGACCTGTGGTCGTGGTTCGTCCGCCAGGAACGGACCGACCAGCGGTTCGTGGACGAGGCGCTGCGCTGGGCGAGCCCGATCAACCACGTTTTGCGGCGCGCGGTCGCGAACACTACGCTCGCCGGAACCGAGGTCCGGGCGGGGGAATTGGTCACCGCCTGGCCCGCCTCGGCCAACCGGGACGAGGAGGTATTCCCGGAACCGTTCAGGTTCGTCCCCGACCGTTCCCCGAACCAGCATCTCGCCTTCGGGCTCGGCGTGCACCGGTGCATCGGCCAGCATGTGGCCGTCGCCGGGTTGAAGACGTTTTTCGATCTGTGGCGCGAAAACGTGCGGTCCTTCTCGCTTTCGGGACCGCCGCGGCATCTCGTCTCGAACTTCCTGAACGGCGTCGTGCGCCTGCCCCTGGCAGTCGGCTGGAACTAGGCCGGACGGGGAGAGAAGGGATGCCGCGACAAGGAGGACTGATGAGCGAACTGGTGACGAGCGTGGTCGGACCGGGCGACTGGCCCGCGATCGACGAGTTCTTCGGGCCGAAAGGGCTCGTCGAATACTGCTGGTGCATGTATTTCCGGCTGGGCTCGAAGGACTATTCCGCGTGCCGCCCGGCCGCGCGCAAGGCGACGCTCGGCGACCTGGTGCAGGACGGGGAACGGGTCGGCGTGCTCGGCACGGTCGACGGCGTTCCGGTCGGCTGGCTCGGCGCGGGGCCGCGGCTGGGTTTCCCGCGATTGCAACGGTCGCGGGCGGCGAAACTGCTTCCCGGCGACGACCCGGAGCGGATCTGGTCGATCGTCTGCGTGTACCTGGCGCGCGAGCACCGGCACCGCGGCCTGCTCCGGCAGCTGATCGACCGGGCGGCCGAGTGGGCGCGAGAAGAAAAAGCCGACCTGATCGAGGCGTACCCCGAGGACGACCGCGATCCGGAGTCCGGCTTCGACCCTTACAGCTTCCACGGCCGGGTCAGCACCTTCGAGGCGTGCGGATTCACCGTTGTCGAACCCCGGCTGCAGCGCAGAGCACTGGTGCGAAAGGAGTTCCGGTGACAGTCCACGAAATGCTCCCGCTCGAACCGTTCCTCAACAACCAGGCGGCGACCACGCCGGCGAACCTCGCCGACGGACGGCTGAACGTCTGGCGGAACTCGATCCCGGCGCAGCCCGGGCCGCTGGAACGGGTGGTCGACGGCGTCCCGCTGCGCAGCACGCTGCTGGACGGGAGCGGCCCGGACAACCTGGTCTGCTCGGGGCAATGGATCGAGGTCCCGCAGCGGCGCTGGGACTGGCTGTACGTGATCGGCTGCGGCGAACGGCGCGTCCGCGACTACGTGACCTGGCATTTCGCCGACGGATCGGCGAGCCGCGACCGGTTCGAGCTCTCGGATCTGTGGGAGGGCCGGTCGGACTACGGCGAGGAATTCGCGCTGCGCACCGACACCATCCACTATCCGCAGCACGTGCAGGAACGCATCGGCATCACCCTGTGGTGCCAGCGCGTCCCGGTCACCCGCAGGCAGCCGCTGTGCGCGCTTTCGCTGCCGGAGAACCCGGCGGTCCATTTGTTCGCGATGACGCTGCTGGGCCGCTGAACGACATTTTCGGAAAACCTCGGAAAGGTTTCGGCATGCCACGACAACGCGGCTGGGACGGTGCGACCGGCACCTATCCGCAATGGTACGAGGATCCGTTGAGCTGTCTCCAGACCACGGTGGGCAGCATTCTGCTGGAACACGGCCTGCGCCCGGTCGAGGTGCTCGGCCTCGCGTGCGAATTCGCTTTCGCGCCGCAGGACACGATGTGCGAGGAGTTCTACCGCCCCGCGCAAAGCAGCCGGGGCGTGGCGGCCGATCTGTGTCCTTATCACGACGTGGAATCGGAGTGGACGTCGGGAAAGAACGCCGACGATCTGATCGAGCTGGTCGAAAAGCACGCGAGCGTGATCGTGGCGGTGGACAATTACCATCTCCCGTTCCGGCCCGCTTATCACGACGTCCACGCCGCGCATCTGGTCGTGGTCCCGGCCTGGCGGAAGGCCGGCGGGGAAACCGAGTTCTACGTGTCGGACGCGCAACCGCCCCGGTTCCAGGGGTGGTTGCCCGCCGAGCACCTGATGAACGCGTGGACCTCCGGCAATCCGGCCGACCACCAGGACGTGTTCTTCTCGAGCAGCGAGATCGCCGGCCGCGTGCTGACCGCTCGCGTGGAGTCGGAGTCAGAAGACCTGACCGCCGACGGGTTCGGCCGTGCGATCGAAGGCAATATCGAGCGCTGGAACAACGGTGCGGCCGATGACGCGGATCGCGTGTGGACCGGCCAGGCCGGGGTGCGCCGGTTCGTCCAGCAGTTGCAGGAACGCAGCAGCGATCCGGCGGAATTGCGGCCCGCTTACACGTTCGGCTGGGCGATGCAGGCACAGGCGTTCCTGCACGGCCGCCTGACGCAGGAATTCGCGCGCCGGGCGAGCCTGCCGTATCTGTCCGGAATCGCCGCCGCCGCGGACAGCGTGATGTCGGCGTGGTCGAACCTGCGGCTGCTGAGCGCGCACGCGGCGAATCTCGCGCGGGTGCCGGAACTGGTGCTGCGGCGCGGCGACGAATTGGTGCACGCGTACGAGCAATTGGCCGTCGAATGGCGGCTCGCGGCGTCGAGAGGGTGGGCTGAGGCCAGATGAATGCCGGAGGCGGTGGAGAGCTGGCGCTCGCCGGCGGGGAGCCGGTCCTGCCGTCGCTCGCGCCGGTGGACTGGCCGAGGACGACCGACGCGGACCGGGCCGCGGTGCTCGCGGTGCTGGAGTCGAACGTGTTCGTGTCCGACCGCGCGGGACTGACCGCGGTCGAGCGGCTGGAACGGTCCTGGGCCGAGTTCCTGGGCGTGCGCCGCTGCGTCGGAGTCAGCAACGGGACGACGGCGATCGAACTCGCACTCCTCGCCCACGGCGTGGGCCCGGGCGACGAGGTCGTGGTCCCGGCGCTGACCTTCGTCGGGACGGCGATGGCGGTGACGCACGTCGGCGCGACGCCGGTGTACGCGGACGTCGACCCGGTCACCTTCACGATGTCGCCGCGCAGCCTGGGCGCGGCGTTCACCGAGCGCACCAAGGCGGTCATCCCGGTTCATCTGCACGGGCTCAGCGCTGATATCGCGGCCATCACCGACCTCGCCCGCAGCCATGGTTGTGCAGTGATCGAGGACGCCGCGCAGGCGCACGGAGCCCGGTATCACGGTGTCCTGTCCGGCGCGTTCGGCAACACGGCGACGTTCAGCCTGCAGATGACGAAGAACCTCCCTACCTGCGGCGAAGGCGGGCTCGTCGTCACCGACGACGACAGCGTCGCGGACAGTCTGGTTCAGCTGCGGCAGTTCGGCGAGTTGATCCGACCAGATCAGCCGCGCAGGTATGTCAGCCACCGTTTGGGGTTCAACGCGAAGCTGAGCAACGTGCAAGCCGCGTACACGGGCAGCCAGCTGGAGCGGTTCCCGGGCTACCACGCGGCGCGGCGGAAGAACGTCGCGGCTTTCCTTGCCCGGCTGGGAAATCTGCCTGGTTTGGTGTGCCCGAGCGAGCCGGAGGGGTACGAGCACGCCTGGCACATCCTGCGCTTCGTCGTCGACCTGGACCGGCTTTTCCCGGACCTGAGCACGGCCGCGGCCCGGACGCTGCTGATGCGAGCGCTGCGCGCGGAGGGCGTGCCCGCGACCCGGTACCAGATGATGCCGCTGGCCGACCAGCCCGCGTTGCGCTCGCTCTGCCAGCAGGAGCCCGCCTGGCCGGTCACTCAGGACGTCATCGACCGGAGTTTCACCATCCAGCAGCGGCATTTGCCGCCGGACGCCGGGCCGTTGCTGCAGAGGTTCGCCGACGCGATCGAGAAGGTCTGGTCGAACCTCGCCGTCCTGGAGAAAGGCGCGGTCTCGTGACGACAGCAGTGCGCAAGCCGGACCGCGAGGCGCTGGAAGCCCGCGCGGACCGCATCCGCGAGCACATCGTCGAGATGTGTTCCGGACCGGAGGGCGGCCATCTCGGCGGTTCGATGTCGTCGGTCGAGATCCTGGTCGCGCTGTTCTTCCACGTCATGAACATCAACCCCGCCGACGCCGAAGGAAAAGGCCGGGACGTTTTCGTTCTGAGCAAAGGACATTCGGCGATGGCGCTCTACGCGACGCTCGCCGAACGCGGGTACTTCCCGCCGGACGAGATCCCCACCTTCTGCCGCCCCGGCAGCCGCTTGGCGACCCACGGCAACGTCGCGGTCCCCGGCGTCGAATTCGCCACCGGCTCCCTCGGCCACGGACTGGCCTTGGCGAACGGCGTCGCGTGGGCGCAGCGGAAAGTCGGCACTGCGAACACCTTCGTCCTCGTTGGCGACGGCGAACTGCAGGAAGGTTCGGTCTGGGAAGCGGCGCAGGTGAGCCGGGCGTTCGACGCGGGCAACCTGGTCGTGGTCGTGGACGCGAACGACTTCCAGCAGACCGGCTCCGTGTACGAGGTGAGCGACGGCGCCTCGCCCGCACAACGGTGGTCCGGCTTCGGCTGGCACACCGTCGAGGCAGACGGCCACGACCTGCCCGGGCTCTGCGCGGCGTTAGAAGACGCTGCCGCGACGGGGGAGCCGACGGCAGTGGTGTGCCGGACGGTCAAGGGCAACGGCGCTGGACTCCTCGCTGGCCGGGCGGTGTCGCATTTCGTCCGGCTCGACGCGGCGAAGCGCCGGCGCGTTGAAGCCGGGATGCAGCGGGGAGGTCCCGGCCGTGGTTGAGACCAAAACCGAGCGCAAGAGCACCCGGGCCGCCTTCACCACCGCGTTGCCGGAGCTGGCGATACGGCACAACGTGCTCGTGGTCGACACCGACACCGGATCTGTCACGCCAACTCCCGAGATGGAATATCTCAACGTCGGCATCGCGGAATCCGCCGCCGTCGGTCTCGCCGCGGGCGCGGAGCATCTCGGCTGGCGTGCGCTCGTCTGCACCTTCGCGGCTTTCTCGGCGAGCCGGGCCTTCGAGTTCATCAAGCTCGACATCGCTTATCCGCGCCGCCGGGTGTGCATCGTCGGCACGCACGGCGGCGTCAGCGGCGGCTGGCTCGGCCCGACGCACCACTGCGCCGAAGACCTCGCCCTGATGAACGCGCTGCCGAACATGCGCGTGGTCGTCCCGGCCGACGCGCGGCAGACGGTCTCGCTGCTGGAGCAGTGCCTGGAGTACGACGGCCCGACCTACCTCCGGCTCGGGCGCAAGGATTCGCCGGTCTTCAGCGCCTTGGCGGAACCGGAACTCGGCGTGCCGCAGGAAGTCCGCGCCGGACAGGACCTCGCGCTGGTCGCCACCGGGCCCGAGATGCTGCTGACCGCGCTGGAAGTCGCGCGCGGGCTGACGGCGGAGGGCTACCGCGCCCAGGTGATCAACGCGCACACGGTCGACCCGGAATCAGCCGCCGCGGTCAACGACCTCCTCGCCGGCGAATGCCGATGGCTGGTCACTTTGGAAGAGGCGTGGCCCTCCGGCGGCATGGGCGCGCAGGTCGCCGCGGCGGCCGGGGCACGCGGGATCCGCTGGCTGCCGATCGGCCTCGACGGCTTCCTGGCCCCCGGTTCGCACGCGGACCTGCTCGCGGCGGGCGGGCTCGACGCCGGCTCCGTTCTCCGCCGGGTGCTGGCTTTCACCGGAGAACTTCAACCGACAGGGAAGGGGACGCACATGACCACCGAATGCCTCAGCTGCGCCGGGGACGTCCAGATCCAGGCGGACAGCTACCCGGGCGAGATCGTCAGCTGCCCGAAATGCTCGGCGGAGCTGGAAATCTTCTCCACCGCCCCGCTCAAGCTCGCGATCGCGCCCGAGTCCGAAGAGGATTGGGGCGAATGAACGCCGCAGCGGTGGGGATTCTGCTGTCGGTGGTCCGCTACGAGGAGCGCCGCTTGCTGTCCGAAATGGACGATCGCGGTCTTCCGGTACACCGGATCGATCCCCGCGCCGTGTCGTTCGCGCCGGAGCAACTCGCCCTGCTGCCGGGCATGACGGTGCTCAACCGCGAGATCTCCGCACAACGCGCGCTGTTGATGGCCGAAACTCTCGAAGTCTTCGGCGCATTCCCGGTCAACGACGCGACGGCGAGCCGGATCTGCGGCAGCAAGTGGTCGACGTACCTGCAGCTCCGCCAGTCCGGGATCCCGACGCCGACGACGCTGCTCGCGCAAACGCCGGAGGCCGGGCTGCTGGCGATCGAAGCGATCGGCTACCCGGCCGTCGTCAAGCCGCTCGGCTCGTCGTGGGGCAAGCGGGTCAGCCTGATCACCGACCGCTACGCCGCCGAAGCGGTGCTCGAACACTGTGCGGAACTGCCGTCGGCGGCGATGCGGACCGCGATCGTCCAGGAGGCGGTGCGGCCCGGCTCGCCGGATATCCGGGGCATCGTGGTCGGCGGCGACTTCCTCGGCGCGATCGTGCGCTCCGGCACGGACTGGCGGAACAACGTGGCGCGAGGCGCAGCGGTCGAATTGCTCCAGCCGGACGACGAGGTACGCCGGTTGTGCCTCGAAGCGACAGCCGCGGTCGGTGCCCGGGTGGCGAGCGTGGACCTGGTCGAAGGCGCGGACGGCCGCCGATTGGTGCTGGAAGTGAATTCCCGGCCGGAGTTCCGCGGTTTCGAGAGCGCGACCGGCGTGGACGTCGCGGCCCGGATTGTCGACCTGTGCGCCGGCGGCGTACTCGAAGAGAAGGAATCGGCGTGAAACGGATCGCGGTGGTAGGCGGCCGGGGCTTCGTCGGCGGCGAGCTGCTCCGGCTGCTCGTCCACCATCCCGGAGTCGAGGTCGTCGCCGTCACCTCGGACACGCACGCGGGCCGGGCCGTGGAAACGGCGCACCCGCCGCTGCGCGGAAGCGGCCTGCGGTACCGGCAGCGCGCGGACCTGGAGCCGGTGGACCTCGTCTTCCTGGCGGGCGTGCACGGATCCACGAGCAAGATCCTCGACGAGGTCAGCGCGTTCGCCCCGAAGATCGTCGACCTGACCGCGGACTTCCGGATCGAGGACGCCGCGCTCATGCGGCGGTACTACGGCTGGGACCGCGAGGGGGCTCCCGCGTTCGTCCGCGGCCTGCCGGAACTGCACCGCAAGCAGATCGTGGACGCGGATCGCGTCGCCATTCCCGGCTGCATGGCCACGTGCGCGATTCTGAGCCTCGCGCCCTTGGCTCAGCGCGGTCTCCTCGGCGCAGTGCAGATCGACGCGCGGACGGGCAGCAGCGGTTCCGGAGCCTCCGCCGACACGTCGAACTCCCACGCACTGCGGAGCGGTGTGCTGCGAGTGTTCGCCCCGTTCGGCCACCGGCACGAAGCGGAAGTGACCGAGGCGCTCGGCGTGGAGTCCTCGATGACCGTCACCGCGACACCGCAGGTCCGCGGCGTCCAGACGCTCGCGCGCGTGGCAGTCGATCTGAGCGAGCGCGAGCTGATCCGCCTGTACCAGGAGGACTACGGCTCGGAACCGTTCGTCCGCCTGCTCACCAGCCCGCGCGGCGCGTTCCGCTATCCGGACCCGAAGGTGCTGCTCGGTTCGAACTACTGCGACATCGGCATCGCGGTGGACAACCGGGGCAGCGCGCTCGTGATGGCCAGCCTCGACAACCTCGTGAAGGGAGCGGCCGGCGGTGCCGTGCAATGCATGAACCTCCTGCTCGGCCTCCCTGAAACCAGCGGGCTGGCCTTCCCCGGATTGCACCCGGTGTGAGCGCGATGAGAATTGTCGTGAAGTGGGGCGGCAGCCTCCAGGAGAGCGGGACCGGCATCGCCGACGATCTCGCGGCGCTGTGGCGCACGCACCGGATCACCGTGGTGCACGGCGGATCCCGGGACATCGACCAGACCATCGGCGAACTCGGCCTGCCGCGCCGCACGCTGCAGTCTCCGGACGGCATGCAGACGAGATACACCGACGCGGCCACGCTCACCGCTGTGATGATGGCCCTGCGCGGCCGGACGCAAGCGCGGCTGATCTCGGAGTTGCAGCAGCGCGGGGTCCCGGCGGTCGGACTGTCCGGAATGGACGGAGGACTCGTCCGCACCGAACGCAAAGCGGCGATCCGCGCGGTGTCGGACGGCCGGACCCGGGTGGTGCGGGACAACCTGGCGGGCCGCGTCGTGAGCGTGGACCCTCGCCTGCTGGACGCTGTCCACGACCTGGAGATGGTGCCGGTCGTCTGTCCTCCGGGCATGACCGCCGACGGGCAGCCGACCAATGTGGACGCCGACCGGATGGCCGGCGAAATCGCCGCGGCCTGGCGCGCGGACCGGTTGCTGCTGTTCACCGACACTGCCGGACTGCTGGCCTGCCCGGACGATCCGTCGTCCACCGTCGCGGAGCTGAACGTGGCCGACGCCGAAGAGCTGATCCCGACGCTGCGCGGCGGCATACGGATGAAGATCGCCGCCGCGACCGAAGCGCTCGGCAAGGGCTTGCGGGCAGTGCAGATCTGCGACGGACGCGGGGGAGCGCCCCTGACGGAAGCACTCGGCGGAAGCGGAACCTTGATCGGGAAGGGGCTGGGCCCGGCATGACGATTCAGGATTTCAGCACGCGGGAGGGCGAGCTGGTCGACAGCGCGGCGGTCGCGCTGCTGGCGGAGGCGGTGTCGATCCCGTCCGTCTCCGGCGAGGAGCGGCAGCTGGCCGAGCGGCTGCGCGACATCGCGGCCGGCTTCGGCGCGGACAGTTTCCTTGACGACGTGGGAAATGCGCACGCGATCGTCGGCAGCGGCGCGCGGACGGTCGTGCTGCTGAGCCACCTCGACACCGTTCCCGGTTCCGTGCCCTTCGAACACAGCGAGACCCACATTCGCGGCCGTGGCGCTGTCGACGCGAAAGGGCCGCTGATCGCGATGCTCGTCGCCGCGCTCACCAGCCGCGACCTCGGCCTCCGTGTCCACTGGATCGGCGTGGTCGAGGAGGAAGCCTTGTCCTCCCGGGGCGCCGAGCACGTCCGCGAGACCGTGCCGGTGCCGGACGCCGTGCTGGTAGGGGAGCCGAGCGGGTCCTCAACGGTGACGGTGGGCTACAAGGGAATGGTCCAGCTAGACGTCCGTTGCGAGGTCACGCGGACCCACACCGCGACCCCCGAACTGAAGTCGAGCGAGACGCTGATCGCCGCACTGGCCCGGCTTCTCGACGTCTTCTCGACGCGTGGCAACGCGAACTTCGCCGACGTCGGCATGGTCGTCAAGAACGGCAACTTCGAGCCGTTCTCCAGCCGCTGCTCGCTGTCCTTCCGGACCCCGCCGCACACGTCGCCCGAGGAACTGCGGAATCAAGTCGCCACGATCCTGGGCGAGCACGCGGCGGTGACGCTGCGATACGAGGTGCCGCCGGTGGTCGTGCCACGAAGCTCCCCGTGCGTCCGCGCGCTGTCCCGCGCCATCGCCATCGAAGGGCGAAAACCACGGTACAGCCTCAAAACCGGCACCAGCGACATGAACACGCTGAGCCGCACCTGGACCGTCCCGATGGCCACCTACGGCCCCGGCGACCCGTATCAGAACCACACCGACGGGGAGCACATCGCGATCGCGGAATACCTCGCGGGCGTCCGCATCCTGCGGACGGCCTTGCGGGAACTGGACAACTCGCTGCTGGAGGTGAAGTCGTGACCGAGCTGCTGGCGTTGTGGTGCGTGCCGCGGTCGCGCTCGACCGCGTTCGAGCGCGCGATGTACGAGCGCGGGGATTTCCTCGTGATCCACGAACCGTTCTCGCGCGTATCCGATTTCGGCACCGCCGAGGTCGCCGACCGGACCTGCACGAGCCAGGACGAGGTGATGGCCGCGCTCCTTGAAATCTCAGCGACGCGGCCAGTGTTCTTCAAGGACACCACAGACTTCCCCATCGACCGCCTCGACGCGAACCCGGCTTTCGTGCGCCGCTGTCAGCACGCGGCGATGATCCGGAACCCGCGCGACACCGTGCGTTCGCACCTCGTGATGCAGGCCGACGCGACGTCGCGGGCGATGGGATTCCGGAACCTCTGGGACATCGTCGCCACCGTCCGCGCCGCCGGAATGCCGATGCACCTGGTCGACGGCGACCGGATGGTCCGCGGCCCGGAGCAGGAGATGACGGCGTACTGCGCGGCGATGGGCATCCCGTTCGTCCCCGGTTCGCTCGCGTTCCGGAAGGAGCCGCCGCCGAGCTGGGGGACCACCGGGCGCTGGCACGCCGGGGCGAGCGCGTCGACCGCGCTGGGCGTCGCGTCCCGCACCCGGGAGGAACTGCCCGCCGAACTTCAGCTCGTCGCGGAGAGATACGAACGCGACCAGCTGCCGTATCACGACCGCATCAGGGCGGCGCTGAATCCGGAGCAGAGGGAACCAGCCAGCGGGCAAGGATCGCAGAGGAGTGCACATGAGTTTGGGGCGTAGCTTCACCCGCCTGTGGATGTCGCAGGTCCTGTCGAATTTGGCCGACGGCCTGGTGATCGCCGCCGTGCCCCTGCTCGCCGTGGTGGTGACCAGGGACCCGCTGCTGATCGGCGGGCTCACCGTGGCGCAGTTCCTGCCGTGGCTGGTCTTCACCCTGCCGGCCGGGGCGCTCGCCGACCGGGTCGACCGGCGGTTCATCATGGTCTGGGGCAACGTGGTCCGGGCGGCCGGTTTCCTGTTGCTGGTGCTGATGCTGGTCGCGCAGTTGCACAGCATCGCGATCCTCTACCTCGCGGTCTTCCTGACCGGCGTCGCCGAAACACTGGTGGACAACGCCGCGCTGACCGTTCCGCCGCGGCTGGTCGAGCGCAAGGACCTGGAGAAGGCGAACGGCCGGCTGTTCGCCACCCAGTCGGCGATCCACAGCTTCATCGGACCGCCGGCGGGCGCGGCGCTGTTCGCGATGTCGGCAGTCCTGGTGTTTTCCACCAGCGCCGGGCTTTTCGCCCTCGCCGCACTGGCGTTGGTGACCCTGCCGCGGATGCTGCCCACCGCGCACGACACCAGCGGCAGCACGCATTCGGCGGGCGAAGTCGTCCGCAGCATCAAGGAAGGCTGGTCGTACTTCTGGGAACACCGGCTGCTGCGCCGGGTCGCGTTCATCTCCGCCTCGATCAACTTCTTCTCTTCCGCCACAGCCAGCCTGCTCGTCCTGCTCGCGACGGGCCCACTCGGCGTGACGACGTCCTGGTACGGCTTCTTCATCGCGGTGCCCGCGGTGGGCGCGATCCTCGGTTCGCTGATCGCGGCCAAGGCGGTGCCGCTGCTCGGCGGCGGCCCGGTGACCTGGCTCGCCGCGCTCGTGCCCGCCGCCAGTTATGCGGCACTCGGCCTGACCCACAGCGTCGTCCTGGTCGAGATTCTCATGTTCCTGAGCGCCATCGCGACGGCGCTGAACCAGATCGTGGTCAGCACGCTCCGGCAGGCCGCGGTGCCCGACGAGCTGCTGGGCCGGGTCACCGCCGCGTACCGGTTGATCGTGCTCGGCGTCGTGCCGGTGGGCGCGCTGCTCGGCGGCGCACTGGCCCGCTGGCAGGGGACGGCCGCGACCTTCATCGCGGCGGCGATCGGCCTGACGCTTTCCGCGTTCGTCTTCGCGTCGCGCGTGACGACGCGGGGGTTGAAGGAAGCCGAGGCGGCCGGGCACACCCCGAAGGCCGCCCCGCTGGAGCCGATCCCCGGAACGGACTGAGTTTCGCGTTTTGCCCCGAAAGTGCTGCGAAGAGGAGTTCCCGTGCCCGAAAGCCGTGTTGCCCTGTCGCCAGCGGAGTACGAACATCCCGCCGACGAACTGGAGGAGCGCGTCGCCGCGATCATGGCGGCGGTGCTGGACGTCGACCTGGTCGGCAGGCGCGACAGTTTCTACGACCTCGGCGGCGGATCGCTCGCGGCGATCCGGATCTGCGCGCGCATCGCGGGCAAGATCGGCTGCCGGCTGGATCCGACGGTGCTGCTCGAACACGACGAGCTGGCCGATTTCGTCGAGCAGATCCGGCAGGGCGCGCCGTGAGCGTGCACGCCGCGGTCGCCCGGCACGACGGCGACGCGACCGCGCTGGTGCACGGCAGCGAACGGGTCAGTTACCGGACCCTGGTCGCGGCGGGGAAAGCCGTGGCGCATCGGCTGTCCTCGGAGGGCGTGCGGCCGGGCGACATCGTCCCGCTGGTGCTGCCGCGCAGCGCGCAGCTGATCGCGGTCCAGCTCGGCGTGCTGATGGCGGGCGCCGGCTACGCGGTGCTCGACCCGCGCTGGCCGGAGAGCCGGATCGCGTCGATCCTGGCGCAGCTGGACGACCCGGTCGTCGTCGGCCGTCCCGGGGTCGGTTTGGGCGTCACCTGCGCGCTTGAGCCGGTGCCGCTGGCCGAGCTCGCCTCGGGCGCCCAGGCCGCACCGGTGCTGTCCGGCCCGGAAGACATCGCGATGGTGTTCTTCACCTCCGGCAGCACCGGCGTCCCCAAGGGCGTCCTGGTGCCGCATCGCGCGGTGACGAGGATGTTCGGCCCGGACGGCCTGCCGGGCTTCGGGCCCGGACACGTCACGCCGCAGGTCGCGCCGGGGTCGTGGGATATGTACGCGTTCGAGCTGTGGGGTCAGCTGACCACCGGTGGTACGTCGGTGGTGGTCGAGGAAAGCCACCTGATGCCGAGCCGGTTGCGCGATCTCGTCGCCGAGGAGGGCGTGGACACGGTCTGGCTGACGACCTCGCTGTTCAACCTGATCGTCGACGAGGATCTCGATGCCTTCAAAGGCGTCCAGGAGCTTTACGTCGGCGGCGAGAAACAATCGCCCCGGCACGTCGGGATCTTCCTCGACCGCTTCCCGGAAATCCCGCTCTGGAACGGGTTCGGCCCGGCGGAGAACGGGATGCTGACAACCGTGCACCGGATGCGTCCGTCCGATGCGGACGTTCCCGGCGGAATTCCGGCCGGTGTCCCGGTGCCGGGAACCGAGGTCGTCATCCTGCGCGACGACGGTTCCCCCGCGCCCGCCGGCGAACCGGGCGAGATCGTCGCGCTCGGTTCCGGCGTCGCGCTGGGATATCTCGGCGACGAACGGCTGTCGCGCGAACGGTTCCCGCGACCGGGGGCGTACCGCACCGGTGACGTCGGACTGCTGGACGCTGAAGGGATCCTGCACTACCGCGGCCGCCGGGACCGGCAGGTCAAGCTCAACGGCAACCGCATCGAACTCGGCGACGTCGAGGCCGCCGCGGCCGCCGTCCCGCAGATCCGCACCTGCGCGGCGGTCGCCCGGACGGACGCCGACGGCCGAGTCGCGCAGATCGCCCTGGTCTACACGCTGACCGACGGCGCTCAGCTGTCCCCGCGAGAGGCACGCAAGGAACTCGCCGCGCTGCTTCCCGCCTACGCGGTCCCGACGAGATTCGAACTGGTCGAAGAACTTCCCCGGCGGGAGAACGGCAAAGTCGACCTGTCCGCGCTGGAGGGCCGATGACGGACGTCTTTCCGCAGACCTTCGAACAGGAAGCGATCTGGATCGCCGACCAGTTCGCGGGCAGCCCCTCACCGTTTCTCGAAACCTGGGCCCAGCGGATTTCCGGCCCGCTCGACGTTCCGGCGCTGGAACGCGCGCTTCAGGCGCTGGTGGACCGAAACGCCGCGTTCCGCACAAGGTTCACCCTCGACGAGATCGGTCCGGTCCAGCTCATCGATCCGGTCGGCGTGCTGCCCCTCGAACGGTTGCCATGGCCCGGGGGAGACCTGCACGAGGTGCTGCGCCGCGCCGGGCAACGACCGCTGGACCTCACGTCGGCACCGGCGCGGATGACGCTGTACGACTACGGCCCGGACGAATACGTCCTGCTGCTGCAGATCCACCACGTCATCGTGGACGACGCCTCGCTGGCGCTGATCGACCGGGAGCTGTCCGCGCTGTACGCGGAGCAGGCCCGCGATGCTTCGGCGCTGACTCTGGGCGAGCACGCCGCCCGTCAGCGAGCGGCCGGGATCGCGGACGAAGATCTCACCTTCTGGTCCTCATATCTCACCGGCGCCCGCGCGATGTCCCAGTTGCCGCCGCACCCGCGCCGACTGCCTGCCCGACGGGGAACCGAGTGCGCTTGCGTCCGCGCCACCGTCCCCGCCGAACTGAGCGACGCCGTCCGCGCGGCCGCTCGTTCCCTGCGCACCACCGCGAACGTCCTGATGAGCGTCTGCCTGGCTTTTGTCGCCGCCGCGGTGAACGACGACGACATCGTTCTCGGCACCCCCATGTCCCGCCGCGGCGACCCGGACCTCGACGACGTCATCGGCTGCCTGACCGACTTGCTGCCCGTGAGATATCAGGTCCCCTCTGCTGCCACGGTAGGCGAGGTCTGCGCCGCCGCGAAACGCACGTCCCTAGCCGTGCTGCGGCACCGAAACGTGCCGTACGCGCTGCTCGGCGGAGGCGTCACGCGCGAGCGCGGCGTGCTCTCGGGCGAGCACCTGGGCCGGATCTGCCTGGTCCTCGATGAAGCGCCCAGCGAACTGCAGCTTCCGGGCCTGCGCTGCGAACGAATATACGTCGCAGGCGCGGCAGCGAAGTTCGACTGGCTGCAATACGTGGTCGCGGACGGCAAAAGCTGGCAAGTCCGAGCCGACTACGCCACCGACTACTTCACCGCCGACGAAGCGCACGCAGTCCTGCGGCAATGGCTGACCGCGCTGTCGCTCGTCTCAGGAGACCTCGACCTTCCCGTGCGCACCCTGCTCGACCAGCTGGAGGCCCGCAGATGACCGCGCCGTCGTACGAACTGACCCATCCGCAAGCCCTCGAAGCCGAAGCCGTGCACATCTTCCGCGAGGTCGCGGCCACCTTCGCCCGCCCCGGGCTGCTGTTCTCCGGCGGCAAGGACTCCGTGGTGATGCTTCACCTGGCGCGCAAGGCGTTCTGGCCCGCGCCGGTGCCGTTCCCGCTGGTGCACATCGACACCGGCCATAACTTCGACGAGGTGATCGAGTACCGCGACGAGGTCGTCGCCCGCCTCGGCGTACGGCTCGTCGTCGGCCACGTCCAGGACGACATCGACAACGGCCGCGTCACCGAAGACCTGCGCGCGGGCCGAAACCGGCTTCAAACCACGACTTTGCTGCGGACAATCAACGACCAAGGCCTCGACGCCGTTTTCGGGGGAGCGCGCCGCGACGAGGAAAAAGCCCGCGCCAAGGAACGCGTGTTCAGTTTCCGCGACGAATTCGGCCAATGGGACCCGCGCAATCAGCAACCGGAACTCTGGCGGCTGTACAACGGCCGTCACCGCAAAGGCGAGCACATCCGGGTGTTCCCGCTTTCGAATTGGACCGAACTGGACATCTGGACCTACATCGAGGCCGAGAACATCGACCTGCCGCCGCTCTATTACGCACACCGCCGCCCGGTCGTCCGCCGCGACGGCATGCTGCTCGCCGACACCCGCTTCCTCCACCGCCGCCCGGACGACGAGGAGCCGTTCACCGCGACCGTCCGCTTCCGCACCGTCGGCGACGCCACCTGCACCGGCTGCGTCGAATCGACCGCGGCCACTCCCGCGGAGGTCGTCGCCGAGGTCGCCGCCACCCGCGTGACCGAACGCGGCGCCACCCGCGCGGACGACCGGATCTCCGAAACCGGCATGGAGGACCGAAAGAAGGAGGGGTACTTCTGATGAGCCACCTCGTCCGGCTGGCCACCGCGGGCAGCGTCGACGACGGAAAGTCGACGCTGATCGGACGGCTGCTGTATGACTCGAAAGCGATCTTCGAAGACCAGCTCGCCGCCGTCGAACGCACCAGCGCGCAACGCGGCGACGCCCACACCGACCTGGCCCTGCTCACCGACGGCCTGCGCGCCGAACGCGAGCAAGGCATCACCATCGACGTCGCCTATCGCTATTTCGCCACGCCACGGCGGAAATTCATCATCGCTGACACTCCCGGTCACATCCAGTACACCCGCAACATGGTCACCGGCGCCTCCACGGCCGATGTCGCGCTCATTCTCGTGGACGCGGAAAAAGGCGTGCTGGAACAATCGCGCCGACACGCTTTTATCGCCAGCCTGCTCGGCGTCCCGCACCTGACCGTGTGCGTGAACAAAATGGACTTGGTCGGCTACGCGCAGGAACGATTCGCCGAGATCGTCGAAGAATTCCGCCGCTTCGCCGCGAAACTGGACGTTCACGACCTGGCCTTCGTGCCGGTTTCCGCCCTGCACGGCGACAACATCGTCAACCGCAGCGCCGAAATGCCGTGGTACGAAGGCCCCGCGCTGCTGCACCGCCTCGAAGAAGTGCACGTCGCGTCAGACCGCAACCTGATCGACGCGCGCCTGCCAGTGCAATACGTCATCCGCGCCCACGGTTTCGCCGAGGGCCAAGGCTTCCGCGGCTACGCCGGCACCATCGCGGGCGGTGTTTTGAAACCCGGCGACGAGGTCACCGTCCTGCCGTCCGGATTCGGCACCACCGTCACCGCCGTCCGCGGCCCCGGCGGCACCGCGATCGAAGAAGCCTTCGCGGGCCAGGCAGTCACGGTTGAACTGTCGGACGAGATCGACATCGTCCGCGGCGACCTGATCTGCCGCCCGAACAACCACCCGCACGTCGCCGCCGACGTCGACGCCATGGTCTGCTGGCTGACCGAACACAGCTCCCTGTCGGTCGGCGCCCGATACACCGTCCACCACACGACGCGCGAGGTCCCTGCCACCGTCGGCCAGCTGGACTACCGCCTGAACATCAACACCCTGCACCGCGATCAGACCGCCGACTCGCTGGCCCTGAACGAAATCGGCCGCATCCGGCTGCGCACGCAACAGCCCCTGCACTTCGACCCGTACCGCCGCAACCGCGACACCGGAAGCTTCGTGCTCGTCGACGAGACCAGCAAGAGAACTGTCGCCGCCGGAATGATCATCGGCCCCGCGGAAACCGCGCCCGCCGTCGTCTGGCACGAACCGGCCGTCACCCGTGCCAGGCGCGCCACCTCGGGAATGACCGTGTGGCTGACCGGTTTGTCGGCGTCGGGAAAGTCCACTGTGGGCGCCGAGCTGGAGCGTCGACTGGTCGCCTCCGGCCGCCCCGCCTATCTGCTGGACGGAGACAACCTGCGCCACGGCGTCAATGCCGGCTTGGGCTTCTCCGCTGAAGACCGCCAGGAAAACGTCCGCCGAACCGGAGAGATCGCGAAGCTCTTCGCCGACGCGGGCACCGTGGCCGTGGTGTCGCTGATCAGCCCGTACCGCGCCGATCGGGACGCCGTCCGCCGCAGCCACGAAGAAGCGGGCTTGCGGTTCGTGGAGGTCTTCGTCGACACCCCGCTGGAGACTTGTGCGGCCCGCGACCCGAAGGGCCTGTACGCGAAGGCCCGGCGGGGCGAGATCGTCGGCTTCACCGGGGTGGACGACCCGTACGAGGTGCCCCGAAGCCCGGACCTCGTCCTGCGCCCGGACGACGGTGCTCCGTCCGCACAGACGGAGATCCTGCTGGAGTGGCTGGCGCGGTGACCGATGCTCCCGCCGCACGAACCGGCGCGGCGATCCCGCCTTAGCACGCTCTCCGGCCCGCACAACGCCGCCCCGGCGAGATCCCCCCTGTCGGCGAAAATCCCGTCACCCATCGCGATCCGGCGCGCATAACCTCCAGGAACCGCCAGGTCGTGATCGCCAGCGGAACCCAGTGCCGAGTAGGGAAAGGCTGCGGATCGTGACGCTGCGGGAAAAGGTCGAGAGCCGCCTCGCCGGAGAGTTCGTGCCGGGGGAGCGCGTACTGAACGCACTGGTCGCGTTCCGCACGGGCGGCGTGCGGAAGACGATGGTCGCCGGCGCGGCGGGCATCGCCGGGCTCGCGGGCGCGGCGGGGATGGCGCTCGCCGCGCGGCGCGGGCAGACCGAAGCGCCGCAGGTGCCGATCCCGACGCCGGGCCGGTTCGTCTTCTCGCTCACCTCGCACCGCGTCGCGCTGTTCACCGTCGGCGGCATCGTCCGCGCCGCTCCGGGGAAACCGCTGCGGTCGTGGATGCTCGACCAGCTCGCCTGGGTGTCGGAACCCGAACTGAACTCCGGCGTGGCACAGGCGCTCCGCGGCCAGATCGGCATCACCGGCGAAGGCGTGCTCGGCTACGAATTCGCTCGCCTCCAGGTCGACGAGGGACGCTCCATGATCAAGCGCCTGGCCCGCGCCCTGAAGGAACTCGACGCCTGAGCTCCCGGATCCCCGCCAGCTCCTCTGGAACCGGTCCACAATGGACAATGCCCAGCCGCCGCGTGGCGCGCGTCATCGCGACGTAGAGGTCGTTGCGGCCCAGGGGAGCGTCGAGAATCCGGGCCGGATCGACGATCAGCACCGAATCGAATTCCAGCCCCTTCGCCTCCCCAGGAGTCAGAACCGTCGCGGCACAGCGCTCCCGCAACGCGGCGACATGACACGCCGGAGCAATGATCAGCTCACCAGCAGCAGCACCGACCTCGGCAAGCGTGCCCTGCCGACGCCACGGCGCTTCGCCAGCAGCCCGCACAGACCGCGGCAGCTGAAGACCAGGGTGCTGCGCGGCGAACAACTCGCCTGCGGCTGCCATGATCTCCGACGGCGTCCGGTAATTCACGCTCAACTCCGCCAACCGCCAGCGATCCGCCACGTGCGGCCGCAGCACCTGTTCCCACGACGTCGCTCCCGCCGGATCGCTGGTCTGCGCGAGATCGCCGACGACCGTCATCGACTTGGCCGGACAGCGCCGCAGCACCATCCGCCACGCCATCGCGGACAGCTCCTGCGCCTCGTCGACCACGACGTGCCCGAACGTCCCCGCGGATTCGCCGAGCACCGCGGAAGCCTCGTCCAGCAACGGAATATCCGCCGCACTCCAGCCCTTGCCGGGACCGCCAAACTCGGCCGGATTCGGCGCCGCACCGGTCCCTTTCGCCGCGCCGGTCTCTGTGGCCGCGCCGTTGCCGGGCGCCGCGCTGCTCCCTGTCGCCGCAGCGGTCTCGCCGAGCGCCCCATCCACCCAGCGCTCGTCACCCAGCTCGCCGCTCCCCGTCGCCGCGCCGTTCCCCGTGGCCGCGCCGCTCCCCGTCGCCGCACCGGTCTTGCCGGGCGCCCCATCCACCCAGCGCTCGTCACCCAGCCCGCCGAACACCTCCGCCACCACCTCCTCCGCTGTCAGCGCGGGCCACAGCTCGTCCAGCACCCCGGACACCGCGACGTCGGCCAGCAACGCCGTGCGCAGGTCGGCGACGTCACCCTCGTCCAGCAACCGCCGTGGCCCGTCGTCCTGATCCGGCCCCAGCACCACCCCCGCCGCGGCCAACGCCCGCAGATCCGCCGCATTGAGCCGACCGTCCGCGCTCCCGCCGTCGATCGCGTCGCCGCTCTCGGTGAACACCACGTTCTCCAGCTGATCGGCCAACCGCCGCGCGAGAAGTTCCACCATCCGCTGTTGAAATACCAACCGTGCCTGCTGATACGGCAACCCCCGGCCGGAAGCGAACTCCACCGCGTCCAGCCATTCGGCGGGCTCCAGCAGCACCGCCTGCTGCTCGAACTCCACCTCGACCGCCTCGCCGCACGCACCCGCCCGGCCCCACACCGCCGCCGCGATCCGGTCCGCCGCCTCCGCCCGCCCCTTGACCTCCGCGACCTCGGCCGGGTCTACCCGGCTGACCTCGACGTCCGGCCGCAACCGGGCGATCGTCGCGGTCGCCACGGCGTGCTCGCCCAACCCCGGCAGCACCTGCCCGATGTAGTCGAGAAAGACGTCGCTGGGCCCGAGCACCAGCACGCCCCGCGTGCGCAACTGCGGACGCGTGTACATCAGATACGCCAGCCGATGCAGCGCCACCGCGGTCTTCCCGGTCCCCGGACCGCCCTGCACGACGAGCACTCCCGCGTACCCGTCGCGGACGATCCGGTCCTGCTCGGCCTGCAGCGTCGTGACGATGTCGCCCATCCGCCCGGTCCGGTCCGCCGTGAGCGCCGCCATCAACGCCGCCTCGCCGACCAGGGTCCCGGTCCCGGCGGCGTCGGGATCGAGCAACTCGTCGTCGAGCGCCGTCACGACCCGCCTCCGGGTGGTGATCCGCCGCCGCCCCCGGACGCCGCGCGCCTCCGCCATGGTCGCGGTGTAGAACGGCTGCGCGGCCGGGGCGCGCCAGTCGAGCAGCAACGGTTCGTCCGCCCCGTCCCGGAACAACCCGACCCGGCCGATGTACCTCCGGCTCCCGTCGTGCATCTCCAGCCGTCCGAAGCACAGCCCGTCCTCGACGGCTTCGAGCCGCGTCAACTCCGCCTTCCAGCGAGCCGCCGCCTCCGGGTCCTCGCTTTCGCAACCGCTCGCCGCCTGCTCGCGCAACGCGTCGAGCCTGCCGTACAAGGCGGTCACGTACTCCTGCTCGAGAACAAGCTCGCGATCGACGTCGTTTTCGGCCGGCACCCCTGAACTCCCCGCTGTCGGGTGATCGATGGCACCGAGGGTGCGCGGCATTCCGATGGAATAACAGTCTTGTCTTTCCCGGCGGCGTCAGCCGAGCGGTTCAAGGCCGCTCCTGCCCGGATCTCTTCGTTTTCACGTTGGCTCCGGCAGGGCTGGTGCGTTCCGGACCGCCCCGGCGAAGCCGGAGCGCTGGCAGCCGCTGTCCTGGCCGGCAGGGTTGCGTCGCAGCCGGGTTTTGTCGGTGGGGCCGGGTAGCGTTCCGGTTCGTGGACGTTCGGGAACGTATTCAGGAGCTCGCCGATCAGGTCGTAGTGCTGCGCGACGCGTACTACCGGGGTTCGCCGGTGGTGGCGGACGCGGAGTACGACGCGATCGAGGACGAGCTGCGCGGGTTGATCGAGGCGAGCCCGGAGCTGGCCCCGGACCCGAATCCGCTGGACCAGGTGGGCGGTCCGGCGGTGCTGCACGCGCCGATCCGGCATTCGCGGCCGATGCTGTCGCTGGAGAAGGCCACGCGCCCGGAGCAGGTCGAGGCGTTCTTCGACCGGTTCCCCGGCCAGCCGGTGGTCGTGATGCCCAAGCTCGACGGCCTGTCGCTGGCCCTGGTGTACGAGGACGGCCGCCTGGCCCGGGCGGTCACCCGCGGCGACGGGACCACCGGCGACGACGTGACCATGCTGGTCAAGGCGTTGGCGGACGGCATCCCGCACCAGGTCGGCGCCCCGGGCCGGGTGGAGGTCCGCGGCGAGGCGGTGATGCTGCGCTCCACGTTCGCCGCGTACAACACGGCGCACCCGGACAAACCGCTGATCAACCCCCGCAACGCCGCCGCGGGCACCCTGCGCGCGAAAGACCCGGCCGCGGTCGCCGAGCGACGGCTGCGGTTTTTCGCCTTCGACCTGGACACCGAGCCCGGCAGCACGGAAACCGACCTGGGCAGCGGCCTGCTGGCGCTCGGGTTCACCGCCGCGGACATGCGCCGCTGCGCCGACGCGGCCTCCGCGCAGGAGGTGATCACCACCATCGAACAGCAGCGCAACGACCTGGACTACGACATCGACGGCGCCGTCCTGCGCCTCGCCGACCGCGCCGCGTACGCCGCCGCGGGCACCCGTTCGAGTTCGCCGCGCGGGGCGCTGGCGTACAAGTTCGCGGCCGAGGAGAAGACGACCGTACTGTCCGATGTGGTCTGGGACGTCGGCAAGACCGGCAAGATCGCGCCGGTCGCGTGGCTGGAACCGGTGTTCGTCGGCGGGACCACGGTCACGCGCGCGACGCTGGCCAACCAGGAGGTCATCCGCGCCCGGGGCATCAAGATCGGCGACACCGTGCTGGTGCGCCGGGCGGGCGACGTGATCCCGTTCGTGGCCGGGGTGCTCGACGAGTCGAAACGGACCGGGGCCGAGCAGGAGATCGTGCCGCCCTCGACGTGCCCGTCGTGCGAGCAGCCGCTCACCGAACAGGGCAACAGCCGGGAACTGTTCTGCACCAACGTTTCCTGCCCCGCCCAGACTGTCCGGCGGTTGATCCACTGGGCGTCCAGGGCGGCCGCGGACATCGACGCGATCGGCGGCGTGTGGATCGAACGGCTGGCCGAGGCCGGGATCCTGGAGCACCCGTCGGACTTCTACCGGCTGACCAAGGAACGCCTGCTGGAATTCGACCGCATCGGCGAGGTCTCGGCGACGCGGATGATCGAGTCGATCGACGCCAGCCGCCGGGTCGGGCTGCGCCGGGCCCTGATCGGGCTCGCGATCCCGATGGCGTCGGAAGGTACCGCCGCGCGACTGTGCCGGGCCGGATTCGCCTCGCTGGAAGCAGTGCTCGACGCGGGCGTCGACGGCCTGGTGGCGGTGGAGGACATCGGCCCCAAGGTCGCCGCCTCGCTGGTGGAACACCTCACCCGGCTGCGCCCGGAACTCGAACGCCTGCGGGAACGCGGGGTTTCCCTGGACGTCCTGGACGAAGACCTCCCGCCCGCGGTCGTCGCGGGCGCGCCGCTGGAGGGGAAGACCGTGGTGGTCACCGGTGCGATCAGCGACCCGCGATCGGGGGAGAAGGTGCCGCGCCCCACCTTCCAGCGCCTGTGCGAGACCGCGGGCGCGACCACCGCGTCGTCCGTCTCGGCGAGCACCGACCTGCTCATCACCGGCGCCGACGTCGGCGCCAGCAAGCTGACGAAGGCCGAGAAGCTCGGCGTCGAGGTAGTGGACCAGGGGGTGATCTGGGAGCAGCTGATCGCGGCCGGAGTGGTCTGACCCCGCTCCCAGGTGATCGCGGCCGGAGTGGTCTGACCCCGGTCCCAGGTGATCGTGGCTGGAGTGATCAGACCTGCTGCCGGGTGATCGTGGCTGGAGCGGTCAGACCTGCTGCCAGGTGATCGTGGCCGGAGTGGTCTGACCCCGCTCCCAGGTGATCGCGGCCGGAGTGGTCTGACCCCGGTCCCAGATGATCGCAGTCTGACCTTGCGCCGGACCGCATCGCCAGCACGAGACCGGTGCCGCCCGGGGATTTCACGCATAATCCCGCGCCGCACGCCGCGGCCACGTACGATTCCGCCCAGAATCGACCATCTCCGGGGGAAACGCCATGAAACGCATCGTCATCGGTCTTGTCCTGTCCGCGGTCGCCGCACTCGGCGGCGCGGGCACTGCGAACGCAGCGGACTACCCGACGTCGGACTTCATCGGACACATCATCGGCGGCCGCGCCGGCGGCACGCTGACCTGGTACAACCGCGCCGTCGGTGTCAGCGGGTTCGTCATCGACGACCCCAGCGCGGGCAGCACCACGGTCACCTTCGAGTTCCGGCAGGCGGGCACGCTGTTCGACGTCCAGACCCGCACCGCCTCCGACGCCCCGAAGACCTACGGCTGGACCGAACCCGGCCCGTCCGGCGGCTTCAGCAAGGTCGACATCTACCTCGGCCGCAACGGCAGCAAGATCCTCGTCGCTTCCGTGCCGCGCAAGGTCTGAACGGGGCCGTCCCCGGCGGAGGAGGTCGCCGGGGACGTTCGCGGGATGTGGTGCGGTGCCGGCCGTGGGGTGAGGCGGATCGCTTGCCGGTGGCAGGGGTCGCCGGCGACGTTCGCGAGACCTGGTGCGGTGTCTGCCGTGGGATGGGCGGATCGCTTGCCGGTGGCGGAGATTGCCGGGGATGTTCGCGAGACGTGATGTGGCGTCGGTCGTGGGAGGGCGAATCGCTCGCCAACGGCAGGCAATGCGGCACCGGGCCCCGCCGTTGCCGAGGAACACCAAGACCTTGGCCTGTGCGCCTTTGCCGGACCTCGGCTGCACCACGCTGATTGGCGAGGCCCGGCACGCTGTGCTCGATGCTGAGTGCCGGGCTTAGCGGCTGGGCAAGCGTTCAGGCGGCTGGTTCTTGCCCCCGGCCGGGGGCAGAGGCCTGCTTAACGCCCCCGTTCAACTGGCTTCGAGCCGCGACCCAGCCTGCTCCGGCAGCCAAGCCCGCATCATCTCGGCATACCGCGGCGACGCGGCGAGAAGGTCCTCGTGCCGGCCCAGCAGCGTCTCCTGGCCGTCCATCAACAACACGCGCTGCGCCCGGACCGCGGACGACAGTCGGTGTGCGATCACCACCAGCGTACCTCCCCGGGCGGCGAAAGCGCGTTCCGCGAAGACCTCCGCCGCAGGGTCCAAAGTGGACGTCGCCTCGTCCAGGACGACGACTCCGGCTGGCGACGCATAGGCCCTCGCCAGGGCGACGAGCTGCGCTTCCCCAGCGGACAGGCCCTCCGCGCCGTGGCCGAGCACGGCGTCGAGGCCGCCGAGGCGAGCCAGCAACGGGGCAGCTCCCACAGCTTCAGCGGCGGCGACGAGACGGCGGTCGGACGCTTCGGGATGGAACAGGGACAGATTTTCGCGCAGAGTCCCGGCGAAGATGTACGCCTGTTGCGGCACGAGCACCAGATGCCGAGGCCGGTCGGCCAGCTCGCCTGCCCGCACGCCGCCCAGCCGGACTTCGCCGTAGTCCGGAGCCAGCAAGCCGGTGAGCAGACCGGCGAGGGTCGATTTCCCGATCCCGCTTGGGCCGACCACCGCGAGATGCTCGCCCGGGCGCAGATCGAGGTTCAGGCCGCAGACGACCGGTTCCGGCGCCGCGCCCCAGCGGAACGTCAGGCCGCGCACGGTGAGCCCGATCCCGGCGGGGCTCTCAGTCGCCGGAGGACGTTCAGGCGGGGCAGTGGTTTCAGCCAGCCGACGCAACGCGACGAGCAACCGGAGAACAACCGTCGACGCGGTAGCGGCGAGCCCGCGCAACGCGGGTTGCAAGGTAGTAGCCAGGTAGACGAGCGCGCCCAGCGCGGCCCCGGCGGTCAGCTCGCCGCGCGCGACCATCGACGGCGCGAGGGCAAGCGCGAGCACCAACGGGACGAACCCGCCGAGCGCCACGATCAGCGACCGCAGCGCAGCCGACCGAGCCACCCGTACCGCGGCGACGGCCTGCCGGTCCACCGCTTGATCGGCAGTCAGCGCGGCGACCGGTTCGGCTCCGCAGGCGACGACGTCCCGCATCCCGGCGAAGATCGAGCCGGTGGTGCCCGCGGTGCCTTCGTCAGCCAGCGTCAAAGCGCGTTGCCGCCGGGCGAGCGAGGGCAGCAGCGCGGCGAATCCCGCGAGCGCGAGCACCACCGGGACCACGACCGGCAACGCCAGCGACCCCGCGACGGTGATCAACCCGGCGATCGCCGCCGCGGTCGTGACGATCATGCCGCGAGCCTGCACCAGGAGCCCGCCGGTAGCGTCGCGCACGACTTCGACGTGCTGGGTGATTCGTGCGACCCCGCGCGCATCCGGCCCGCTCCGCGGCGGCGCGGGATCATGCAGCACTCCGCGGACGACGGCGGTCACCAGCGCGTCCCGGAGAGGCTCGACGACCTTGCCGAGTTGCCGCCACACCAGCCGGGACCCGAACGCGCCCGCGAGAGCGGCGAGACCGAACACCCCGAGCCAGCCGAGGCCGACACCGGGCTTGCCCGCGGCGAACCCGCTGTTGACGGCCAGTTCGACGAGCCGTCCGGAGAAGAACGCGGGCAGTCCTTCGAGGACGGAGCAGGCCAGGAGAACCAGCCCGCCGCGCCATTGCCCGGCGAGCGCGTTCCAGTAGAGGCGGCCGACGCTCATGCTCGCCCCATGGGTGGGGGACTAGACGCGCGGACGCGACCAGCGCGGCTTGTTTCCTGGGGATGGCGGGCAAATCCGGGAGTGGGAGCGGCTGCTGCGTCGTTGACTCCGCGAGGTCGGCGTGCCCCCGTGGCTGCGCCGTAATCAGGACGCAGCGGCCTCGGGCGCTGTCCGGCAAAGACTTTCCACCAGCGCGGCATCACGTTTCCTCCGTGAACACCGCGCGATACCCCGGCAGCTGCCACAGCCGCGCATGCGGCCCGACCGCGCGGACCTGCCCCGCCGCCAGCCACACCACCACGTCCGCCCGCGCGGCCATCGCGGCCCGGTGCGTGACGACCACCCGCGTCCGGCGGCCCAGCTCAGCCGTCACGGCGCGTTCGGTGACCGTGTCCAGGCTGGCGGTGGCGTCGTCGAGCAGGAGCACCCGCGGGTTCCGCGCGAGCGCACGCGCGAGACCGACCCGGGCGTTTTCCCCGCCGGACAACGGAGTTTCGGCGAGCAA
This sequence comes from Amycolatopsis sp. NPDC003676, assembly GCF_053587275.1. NCBI lineage: Bacteria > Bacillati > Actinomycetota > Actinomycetes > Pseudonocardiales > Pseudonocardiaceae > Amycolatopsis > Amycolatopsis sp. NPDC003676. The sequence continues at coordinate 138,555 of NZ_JBSFNS010000006.1, read as the reverse complement.
GGTGTCGTACCCTCGCGGCAATCGCACGAGGACATCGTGAATACGCGCGGTCCGGCAGGCCGAGTCTATCGCCGGGACGCTGGCCCAGGAACCATAAGCAACAGCATCGGAAACGGTCGCCCCGAGCAGCGCGGGCTCAGCGGAGGCATACCCGACCACGGCCCGTAGTTCTTCCGGGCGCAGCACGGCGAGGTCGCGGCCGTCCAGCAGAGCCTGTCCGGCGTCGGGACGGCGGAGACCAGCCAGCAGACTGACCACAGTGGACTTACCCGAACCAGAACTCCCTACCACCGCGGCGAAACAACCGCCGGGAATGGTGAGGTCGACGTCGGCCAGCGCACCGTGCACGGTGGCGCCGCGGAGTTCCAGCGTGCCGTTCCCCGACAGCAGTCCGAGGGGGCCGCGAGGCGGCGGCTCGGTGTCGAGGACCTCGGTGATCCGGTGCGCCGCCGAGCGGATCCGGGAAAGCGTGGTGAGCAACGGAATCTGGGTCACCAGGCCGAGTCCGAGCGCGACATAACCGAGAGCGGCGAGGACGTCACCGGCGCTCAACCGTCCGTCCAGGACACCGAAACCAGCGGCGGCGAGGGTGAGGATCTCGACCGTCGGAAGCAGCAGACCGGCCCGCCACACCATCCGGGCCTGAGTACGCCACATGCCCTGGCCGGCAAGATTCAGCCGCGGCAACGGACGCAGCACCCGGGCAGCCTCAGCGTCGGCGGTGCCGGACGCGGCGATCGTCCGCAGTCCGGCGACCGCGTCGAGCAGCCGGGCGGACAGCTCGCCGGAAACCTGTTGGTAGGCAAGAACATCCTTGGCCGTGCCCCGCAGGTGCGACCGCGCGAGCAGCAACGCGAATGGGAGGCTGCCGAGGAACACCAGCGCCAGCCGCCAGTCCAGAAGCGCGAGCAGGACCACCGCGCCGGAAGACAGCAGCCCGGTCGCGATCAGCTGCACCACGACCGCGGCGATGCCCCCGGCCGCCGCGCAATCGCCGGTCACCCGGCTGACCGCGTCCCCGGGCGCGAACGGCGAATGCGTGCCCAGCGCGAGCAGCCGGTCGGTCACCCGGCGGCGCAGCCAGGCACTAGCGTTGCTGGTCAGCCGCGCTGGAAGGAGCATGGTGACGGCATCCGCGGCGATCTCCGCGACGCCCACGACGAGCAGCCACACCACCGCACCGGCACTGCTGCGCCCGCCGAGCACCGCGTCGGTCGCGTCCGCGAGCGCGCCGGGCAAGAGCAGCCCGGCCCCGGCGGCGATCAGCGACGTCACGACGACCGCCGCCAGCCTGGGCCGGTCCAGCAACGCGACCGAGCGCAGCAGGCGATCGGCGGATCCGGCCATGTCGCTCCTCTCGCGTGATTGCCGACGAACGCCCGCTCACCTGACGACTTTCGCGGGCATCCTCGGCCGGGCTCCCGACGGTGAACGCGCCACGACGCTCATCCCGACCGATGCCTGGTCGGCCGGGTCCCGACGATCGAGGCGACTCGACAGTTGCTTCACGCCGACCGATGCGTGGTCGACCAGGCCCCGACAGCGAACCCGTCGAGGCAAAACTCGCCGCACCGACGGCCGTCGAATCGCCGACGCGCGCCTCAATGCGACCGATGCGGCCATCACCCTCGCAGCCGGCCAACCCCTCGACGACCGACCCGCCAAGGCAACCGGCCGCACCGGCACCGTCGAATCACTGGCCTCGAATCGCCCGCCTCGGCGAGACCGTCGCGGCCGGCCGGGGCAGAATGAACGGGGCGGGAACGGCGCACTTGGCCTGCGCCGTTCCCGCCCCGCCCGCGGTCAGTAGCAGAGGAGCAGGCTGAGCGTGCTGTCGCCGCAGTACGCGCTGTAGTGGCTGTGGCCGTGGTGGTCCAGTCCCTGGCCTTCGAGGGCTTCCGGGGCCTCCAACGCCTGCAGCTCCAGGACGTGTTCCATGGGTGTTCCCTTCTCTCGGGGTCCGCCGGCGCTCATCGGCCGGAGGTGTGCGGGGACGGCGCGGAGCCCAGGAAGGGCAGCAGTTCCGCGCGGTCCAGTAGTGCGGCGAGCGTGCGGAGGACCCCCGCGCTGCCGGTGGTGACGTCGGTCGACAGGCGAAGCAGCTGGTTCCCGGGGAAGGCGAGCCCGCCGTGGTACGGGACGCCGTGCCAGGACAGCCGGGACAGGTGCAGGTCGATGGCTTCCCGGTCCGGCTCGTCGGCGAAGGACAGCGCGGCGGCCAGTCCGCACCGGCCGTACAGCAGACCCGGATGGATCACGAACTCCCCGCGGCACGCCGCCCGCAGTCCGGGCAGGCTCTCGGCGACCGTCGGCTCCGGGAGGAGCCGGGCGACCTGTTCGGCGACCAGCAGGATTCCGGCGCTGCCGATCGCGGCGTAGGGGAGGGTGCGCAGGGTTCCGTCGCGGACCTGCAGCGATCCGTCGGACGCCGGGGCGCATTCCTCCAGGTCGCGGGCCAGCACCCGGTCGGCGAGGGTGAGCCAGGACGGCTCGCCGGTGTGCTCGTACAGGCGCAGGAACAGCAACGCCGGCCCGGACCAGCCGCTGAGCAGTCCCGCCCTGGCGAAACGGCCGGGCGGCTCGGCGGTCTCGAAAGCGGCCGCGAGCCGCAGGGCGATGTCCAGGGCTTGGCGGCCGAACTCGTTGTCGCCGCGGGTCGTCGCGAAGTGCAGGCGGGTGAGGCCGATCCCGGCGAGCCCGCTTTCCAGGCCGTGGTCGGTGGTCTGGTCGGTCAGCGACTGCGAGGCGGCGAGCAGTTCGTCGGCCTCAGCCGCGTAGCCGAATTCCTCGAGGACGTACGCGATGCCGTGGCTGCCGTCGAAGAAGCCCGGCCGTGCGGGAGGTTGCCGCCGCACCGCGGCCAGCAGCCACTCTTCGTACTCGGGATAACGGCCTGCTCCGGCGATGTGCAGCGAATGCAGCACCCCCGCGGCCCCGACGCCGAAACCCACGCCGCCGGAGCGGAACTGTTCGATATCGCCGGGGAACAGCCGGTCGATGCGGTCCGGCGTGGCGCTCGCGAGGATGCCTTCCGCGATCTGCTTGCGCACCAGCGACCAGTCCGGCCGCGGCTCGTCCAGCTCGGTGTGCGCCGTGGCGGGCGGGTTGCCGCGCGGGGCGAGCACGGAGACCACGCGCTCGGCGTACTCCTCGGGAAGGCCGAACCGCCGTTGCGCGAAGTCCGCGATCCCGCGCAGTTTGCTCGGCGCGAGTTCGAGCAGCATCACCAGCGGCAGGAAAAGCCACAGCCGGAGCGCGGCCAGTGCGTGCTCGTCGATCTCGAAACCGTGCCGGTCGGCGGGGGCGCGGAACCCGGGCGCGCCGAGCCCGGGCCGATCGCCGGAATCGGCGTCGACGGCCAGCTCGAAGTCGATCAGCGACACCCGGTCCTGCTCGTCCACGAGGATGTTCTTCCCGTGCAGGTCGCCGAAGACGATCCCGTGCCGGTGGATGTCGGCGAGAATGCGCTCGACCTGCGCCAGCACGGCCAGCGCGCGTTCGCGGTAGGCCGCGAGATCGCCTTCCTCGCGGGAACCGCTGGTGAGCGGGTAGTGGCGGGCGAGCCAGCTGCTCAGCGCGATGCCCGGCAGATGCTCCATCGCCAGGTAATGGTGCTCCCAAACGGTGAACTGTTCGTACACCCGGGGGATCCCCGGAACGTCCGCGAGCCGTTCGAGGACCTCGCGCTCGTGGTTCAGCCGGGCGACCGCGTCGGTGCCGTCCCGGTCGAGGCCGGCGTGCGGGCGCGCTTCCTTCAGCACGACGGTTTTCCGGTCGGCCTCTCGTTCGGCCAGATAAACGCCGCCGCCGTTGGAAAAGTGCAGGGAACCGGTCACCCGGTACGGGAATCGGGCGCCGTTCTTGCGCGCGGCCAGGCTGTCGGACAAACAGGACGGAATCGGCACCCAATCCGGCGTGGAAAAGGACGGCTCCCGCCGGTCGGGCACGAGAGTGCCATCCGGATGGCGGATTGCGAGCACGCGCGTTCCGGCGTGTTCCGTCCACTGTTCGGCGAATCCGCCGTACCGGACGTAAAGCGGGCCCTCGCGGTAGCGGAGATCGCTCAGAATATACGCGCCGTGCTCGCCTTCCAGCTCGGCGGAAAGGTCGCGCAGTATCCGGGCGAGCGCCTCCTCGGACTCCGGGTAAATCGTGATCAGCTTGCCGCTTCCCTCGCGCGGCGCGTATTTCGAATTGCGGCTGATCAGGATCGCCCGGGAGCGCAGGTGCTTGTACGCGACCCGACGCTCCACACAGTACTGATGCACGCGGGACAGCACGCCCGCCGCGTTGTCCAGACCTGCGGAGACGTGGATTTTCCAGCCCTGAACGGGAAGTTCCCGCCCGGCCGGGCGCAGCGACCGCCAGATCCCGCGGTGCTCGACCGTCCATTCGGGTCCCGGCTGCGGCAGGTCCGCGGCCAGGTCGCCTGCCGCGCCCGGGGTTTCCCGCGGTTCGTCGAAGAACAGCGGATCGGCGAAGCAAAAAGCCTCGTACCGGACGTCCATGAAAACGAACCCTTCCCTTTCCCTGGGAAAAACCGGGCGACTGCGATGTCGGACGGTGACACCATTCCCGCACGGAGGAGGTCCCCCGGCCAATCCGCCAACCCGGGGGTTCGCCGCGCCTCGTCAGGGTGACGGAGGCGGGTTTGGGCCGCGCCGACGGAGACTGCGCGTGAGTTATCCCTACCCGATCGGGGTGTAACGATGTCGGTTTCCGGTCGGCCGCCCAGGTCGGCGCGGAAAGAGCCGGAGAAATTGGCGGAAGGCCATCAACCCGTTCCGGTGAGCCCGCTTCCACTCGTCGTCCGGCGCGAACCCGGTACCGGTTGGTCCGTTCGGGGTCACGGTCGCGCATTCGCGTCGTGAATGTGGTGCATTCGTTACCGGCGAAAGCCCGGCCGTCCGATTCGCGCCCCCGGCCACCGCGCCGTGAAGGGCTCCTTGAGGGAATCAGATTCCCTCAAGGAGCCCTTCACGGACTTCGGCGGTCCCCGGTGGCCGGGCTGGGAGTGCGGAGCTCGCAGCGCTTGCGACCTGGCTGTCCGTGAGGGGAACCTTCACCGATAGCGCGGAACTCGCAGCGTTCGCGTCCGGAAAGCCGTGAGGGGAACCCGCACGGAATCAGGGTCAATGTCGGGAACTTAAGCTGCGTTGCTTCAGCCAGTTGCCCGTCCACAAAGGACACCGGCACCGTCGAAACGCCCGATTGATGCCCATATGACCGGGTCTTCCGGTGCATGAGGGGAACCCTGAGCGAATCAGATTCCCTCAGGGTTCCCCTCACGTACGACAACCCAGCCTCCGCCGCACGCACCGGCCCCTCGGCAAGAAACTCCCACGCCCGCCAGCCGCTACGGCCCGCACAGACCCCCTCGGCCCCGCCCCGAGCGACGCCTTAAGTTCCTGCCATGGGGAATCAGAGTCCGGGAGGGTGGCCCTCACGGCTTTCCGGGCGAACCTCGGCGAGCCAGCGAGCCCGGCTGTCCGTGAAGGGGCCCCTCACGGAATCTGATTCCCTCAAGGGCCCCTTCACGGACCGCAGCCTTACTCCGGGCGGCGCGTCCGGCCTGGTGCGTCAGCCGACGCGGGCCTTCTCCGGGCACACCAGGCTTTCCAGCAGTTCCACCGCGCGCCGGGCGGCCGGATGCTCCGCGATCGGCTTCTTCACCGCGAGGCTGAGGTGCCGGACCGGCGCGGGGGAGGCCAGCGCGACCGTCGTGAGGCCGTCCGGCAGCTCGCCGATGCCCAGCGCCGGCACCACGGTCAGCCCGATTCCCGTTGCCACGAAAGACATCGCGGTCCGGTAATCGTGCGTTTCGACGACGAAACTGGGCGAGAACCCGGCTTGCGTGCAGGCGTTGAGCAGCACCTGTCGGCACGGCCCCTCGCGCAGGTCGTTGTCGACCCAATGCCGCTGCGCGAGCGCGGCCAGCGGCACCTCCGGCAGCCCGGCGAGCGGGTCGTCGAGACGGACGACCGCCAGGTACGGGTCCTCGGCCAGCCGGTGCACGACGACCGACCCGGGATGTTCGGCCCCGGTCTCCTCCACGAAGATGTCGATGTCCGGGTCGCCCGGCGTGAATTCGGTCAGCATCAGGTCCAGCCGCAGGCCGGGGAACTCGGTGCGCAGCGCGGCGACCGTCGGGGCCAGCCACGTCGAACCGGCCGAGCCGAAGTAGCCGATCGACAGCCGTCCGACGCGTCCGGCGCGCAGTTCGGCGACGACCTGCTCGACCCGGCTGAAGGACTCGAACAACGCCTCGGCTTCGGCGGCGAGCGTCCGCCCGGCCTCGGTGGGCTCGATGCCGCGGCCGGACCGTTCGAACAGCTGCAGCCCGGTCTCCCGTTGCAGCGTGGTGATTTGCTGGCTCACCGCGGACGGCGTGTAGCCCAGCGCGGCGGCACTTGCCCGGATCGACCCGGAGGCGACGACGGCGCGCAAAACGCGGAGGCGGGGGATGTCCAGCATGCTGTCAATGTACAGCGGTCCTTAACAGAGGTACAGAACTAATCGCTTGTGCTGTACATAGGCGCGAGGTGACGATGGCCAGGTGACCGATCTTGTGGAAACCGCCCAGCCCGCCGTCAAGACCGACCTCGGCAAGATCGCGGCCGCCGCCGGGCTCGCCGTCGTGCTGTGGGCCTCGTCGTTCGTCGCCATCCGGAGCGTGGGGCACGCGCTGTCCCCGGCACCGCTGGCGCTGCTGCGGCTCGCCGTCGCGGCCGTCGCGCTCACCGTGTTCGCAGTGGCCAAGGGCGCCGTCCGCGTCCGGCTGTCCCGCAAGGCGTTCCTGCTGGTCGCGGCCTACGCCGTGCTGTGGCTGGCCGCGTACACCGTCGTGCTCAACGCGGGGGAGCGGCACGTCGATGCCGGGACCGCGGCGTTGCTGGTGAATCTCGCGCCGCTGATGGTCGCCGTCGCGGCCGGGAAATTCCTCGGCGAAGGCTTCTCGCGCTCGCTGATCATCGGTTCGCTGGTCGCGCTGGGCGGAGCCGCGTTGATCGCGACCGGTGCCACCGGAAGCAACGACTGGGCAGGCGTCCTGTTGTGCCTGCTGGCCGCTGTCTTGTACGCCGCCGGAGTGATGGTCCAGAAGGTGACGCTGCGCCACGTGGACGGACTGACCGCCATCTGGCTCGGCTGTGTCGTCGGGGCCGTGGTGCTGCTGCCGTGGGCACCGCAGCTGATCGGCGAACTGGAGGCGGCCCCCACCGGCGCGGTGCTCGGCAGTGTCTACTTGGGAGTGTTCCCTACCGCGGTCGGCTTCACCGCGTGGGCATACGCCCTGCGCCGCACGGACGCCGGTCGCCTGACGATGGTGACCTACGCCGTGCCAGCGGTGGCGGTGTTGCTGTCGTGGCTGCTGCTCGCTGAAACGCCGAGCGCGTATGGGCTTATCGGCGGGGTGCTGTGCTTGGCCGGTGTGGCGATCTCGCGCCGTCGCTAGCGACGGCCCCAGACGGACACGAGGGGATAGGACGACACGGTGAACCGCGGATCGGCGAGCACCCGGCGGAACTGCTCAACCTCCTCCGCCGACACGCCGTCCGCGGCGAGCTTCTCCGCCAGCTCCACCGAATTCGCCGCCAGCAACCGGATCTCCGGACCGCCGCCAGGCCACCGGGTCGTCACTCGCGCACTGCCGACCTCGCGCAATCCGGCACCGGTGAGCACCTCCGGCAGCCGTCCGGCCCATTCGACGTCGCTGCCCGCCCGTTCGAGCAGGTCCAGGATCCGGCCTTGTACAGAACCGAAAACCGCGGCGCTCTCGTCGTCGGGCGTGGCGAGCACTGTCTGCCCGCGCGGTTCGATCTCCTCGAGGGCCAGCCAGCCGCCGGGGAGGAGGGCGTCGGTCAACTTCGCTACCAGTTCGTCCCGTTCCGGAAAGTGGATCAGCACCAGCCGGGCGTGGATCAGGTCGAACTTCCGTTCCGGCAGCGGCTCCTCGCGCACGTCGTGGCGCACGGCCGTGGCGTTCGCGGGCAAGTCGGCCAGCAGCCGGGTGTCGAGGTCGGTGGCCAGCACATACTCGGCCCGTTCGGCGAGCCATCGGGCGATCGACCCGCCGCCCGCGCCGATTTCCCAGCAGGACCAGCCCGCGCCGACTCCGAGGTTCCCCAAGTGCTGGACGGTGGTCGCGTCGTAGCTGGCTTCGAGGGCGGACATCCGGTCGCTCGCCGGGGCGGCTGCGTTGTCGAACGGGTACTCGTCGTCCATTCCGCCATCCTGCCAGCAATCGCGCTGGGCAGGATGGCGGAAGTCTCAGCAGGTTTCGCGCACGTAGGCGGAATCGCCCTTCGGCGTGACGTCCCGGTCGCGGCGGACGACGCTGAGCGTGCTGCCCCACTTGGCACACGCGTTGCGCAGGCCGTTCTCGGAGTATTCGATGACGATCACCTGGTTGCCGAAATGCTGGGTGTACTCCGCGCAATTGTCCTGCTCGCCGCATTCCTCGGCGACGGCGAAGTCAAGACCGTTGTCGACCCGCGACGAAGCGAGTTCCGAGGTGTTCTTCTGGCCGATCGCGAGGCCTTTCCCGTGCGCGCGCTGGGAAAGCAGCTTGACGAGGTCCTGGGCGTTCCGTGCGCTGAGCAGGCCCTGGGACCGGGTGAAGCTGTCGTAGTTGTCGGGCTCGACGGCCTGGTAGCCCTTGCCCGCGCACTCGTCGATCCACGTGCCGACCTTGTCCGCGATCCGGCTCCGTTTGTCCGCGGTGCGCAGGTCGAGCAGCGCCTCGTTCCAATCGTGATCGATGACGACGTTGCCGTTGTCGTCGCGCAGAACCAGGTCGCCCCAGTCCTTTTCGGCGCCGGGCTGCGCCTGGAAAGCGTTGACGTAGCAGATGTTGTACAGCCCGGCCGCCGCCGGTGCGCTGTGGTCGCGGCTGACGACCTGGACGCCCGCCGGCGGCTGGTAGGGGCCGCCGATCTGGTAGTCGAACCCGGCGTGCGGGGCCGGCAGCGGAACGTCCTTGACCTGGCTGTGCGGCGAGGGCAGCGGCGCGCTTTCCGCCGTGCCGCTGGCCCCGAGCGCGCACGCCGAACTGCCGATCAGCAGCGCGGCGGCCACGGTTCCGCGAGAAATCCGACCAGGAAGCGAATGCATCTGGTGACTCCAGCGTTGGTGAGTACGGCCCCGCCTCGGACGGTGGAGAAGACATCCTGGCGACTGGGTCCGGGCTCGCGGGACAATCCGCATTACCGGCTGGGCGTACTTCTGGCGCCTGCCCGTCCGGCAGGCACCAGAAGTTTAGCGGATCACCGCGCCGCGCCGTCAAGAGTCGTTAGCTGCCCAGCGTTTTCCGCAACCCGGGCTGGAGCGCGTCGCCGTGCGCGAGCACCATTTCGTCGCACAGTTCCCAGATGCGTTCGACCGGAAGCGCGGCCGCGGTGGCCGGATCGGTCATCGCGGCGTGGCGGATGTGCCGGGGATCGTCCTCGATCGCCGCGCGCACCACGAGTTCGGTAGTGCTCAGGTAGGTGCGGTTCAGCGCGGCGAGCTGCGGCGGAAGCGCGTCGACCCGCGTCGGGCGGATTCCGGTGGCGTCGGCGAGACACGGCACTTCGACGGCTCCGGTCGCCGGGAGATTAGGGATCAGCCCGCGGTTGAGCACATTGCCGTAAACGGTGCGCGGCGTGCCGGTGACGACACTGTGGATGATCTGCGGCGCGTATTCGTTCGTGCCTTCGACAGTGAGCGGTTCGTCGCGCTCGATGGCCTGGCGCGTACGTTCGTATTCGGCTTCGTTCTCCGCCACAACGTCCAGATACGCGCCGATCGGCAGCCGCAGCCGTTCGATTTCGCTGGCGTGGCCGAGATACCACGGCACGTATTCGGAGGAATGCTCGCTCGTTTCGGTGGGGTAGTAGCCGAGCCGCCGGAACATGTCGAACCGCACACGCCGCCGAAGCTGCGGGTCCTCGGCGAGTTCGGCGAGCCGCGGGTACAGATCGTTGCCCTGATGTTCCAAACGCAGGATCCAGGCCTGGTGGTTGATGCCCGCGGCGTGGTAAGCGACCTCGGACAGCGGCACCTCCAGCAGCGCGGCCAGGTCGTGCACGGTCCAGTACACCGAATGGCACAGGCCGACGACGCGGTCCGAGCCGAGCGTCTCGGAGAGGTACTGCACGTTCATCGCCATCGGGTTCGTGTAGTTCAGCAGCCACGCCTGCGGGCACACCCGCGCGATGTCCTCGCCGAGTTCGCGCAGGAACGGGAAAGTGCGCAGGGCACGGAAAATCCCGCCGACGCCGAGCGTGTCGCCGATGGTCTGCTTCACCCCGAAGCGCGCGGGGATGTCGAAGTCGACGCGGGTGGCCTCGCCCATTCCGATTTGGACCATGTTGATGACGAAATCCGCGCCGTCGAGGGCTTCCCGACGGTCCGCGTGCGCGGTGAGGACCGGCTTGGCTCCGCGCGCTTCGGCGATGCGACCGGCCGCCGCGTGCGCGATGCGCAGGCGTTCCGGGTCGATGTCGTGCAGCGCGACGTGCACCTCGGCCAATTCGGGGTAGGCGAACAGGTCCGCCAGCAGACCCTGGGTGAACACGACGCTGCCGGCGCCGATGAAGGTGATCTTGGTGGTCATGCACTTTCCGTTTCAGTGAGATGGAGCTCGTTCCAAGTGGGCTGGCCGTCGATCCCGCCGTGCGCGAGCGTCGAACGGCCGCCGCCTTCGACCCCGGCCCGCAGCGCGTCGGACAGCGGCAGACCGCGCAGCGTCGCGGCGAGGAACGCGGCGTTGAAGCTGTCCCCGGCGCCGACGGTGTCGAGCGGGGTGATCGAGGATGCGGGAACCGTGACGGTTTCGCCGCGGTGGTGCGCTAGCGCGCCGTCGGCTCCGTTCTTGACGACGACAGTCGGACCCTGTGCAGCAAGGTGTGCGGCGGCGTCGAGGAGTTCGGGTTTTCCGGACAACTGCAGGGCTTCGGCGGCGTTGGGCAGGAGGTAGTCGGTCTCCTGAAGTACCAGCGGGATGCCGCTGGGATCCCACTGCCGCGCTGGGTCGTCGTTGGTGTCCAGCGAGGTCGTCGCGCCGTGCGCCCGCGCGGTGCGGAACAGCTCCGGCAGCCCGGCGGCCAGCTTGGGCATCAGGAAGTACGACGAGGCGTGGACGTGCCGGGCGCTCGCCAGCAACTCGGCGGGGACGTCCGCCGCCGACACGGCGTCCAGCACACCGGCGCTGGTGATGATGGCGCGGCTGTCGTCGCGGGTCAGGATCGCGGTGAGCGGGGTCGGCAGCGTCGGATCCACCGTGAGCGCCTGGGTGTCGACGCCGCGGTCCTCGAGGATGTCGCGGACGAAACGACCGGCGGTGTCGTCGCCGATCCGTCCGGCGAAGGCGACCTTCAGCCCCAGCCGCGCGGCCCCGGCGGCGGTGATGGCGGCGGACCCGCCGAGGGTGAGCGAGCCGTGGCCGACGAGGTTCTCCCGTTGCCGGAAGTCGAGGTCCTCGGTCAGCGGCCCGAGGACGACGTCGGGGTTGACGTCGCCGAGCACGAGCAGGTCGAAGCGGTGCGGCATGCGTGGTTCCTCTGGACGACTCGGTTCAGCCTTTGAGGCCGCTGGAGGTGATGGACTGGATGAACGTCTTCTGCGCGCCCAGGAACGCCAGCAGGACCGGCAGCACGGTGATCACGTTCCCGGCCATCACCGCGGCCCAGTTCGTGTGGTGCTGTCCCTGGAAGGTGGTGAGGCCGAGCTGCAGCGTGTACTGGGTGTCGTGGTTGATCGCGATCAACGGCCAGGTCAGGTCGTTCCAGGTGCTGAGGAAGGTCAGCACCGCGACGGTGCTCAGCGCAGGCCGGGACAGCGGAAGCACGATCCGCACCAGCACGCGCAGCCGTGAACAGCCGTCGATCCAGGCCGCTTCCTCCAGTTCGCGCGGGAGCGACAGGAAGAACTGCCGCAGCAGGAACACGGCGAACGGCGTGACCAGCGACGGAACGATCAGCGCGCCGAGCGAGTCGATGAGGCCGAGCTTTTTCATCACCAGGAACGTCGGGATCATGGTGAGCTGGAACGGCACCGCCATGGTCGCCATCATCAGCCCGAGCATCGCCTTCGAACCGCGGAACCGCATGCGCGCGAACGCGTAGCCGCCGAGCGAGCCGAAGACGAGGTTGGCCGCCACGGTCACGACCGACACGATCAGCGAGTTGGAGAACCAGCGCAGGAACAGCGCGTTCTCCAGCACGTACCGGTAGCCGGAGAAGTCGATCCCGGACGGCCACAGCGACGGCGGGAACCGGTTGATCTCCGCGTTGCTCATCACCGAACTCAGCAGCAGCCACACCAGCGGGGCCGCGAACACCAGCGCCAGCGGAGCCAGCAGCAGATGCCACGGGCTGAACGGCAGCCGCCAGCGCCTGCGCTGACTCACGACGGGCAGCTGGGCCGCGGATACGGGGGCGACGTGCGCGCGCGTCGTCATCGGACCTCCTTGTTGCGGCGCAGCAGCCGGGCGCCCAGCCCGAGCGCCAGCAGCACGACGGCGAGCACGTACGCGGCGGCGGCGCCGTATCCGGCGGTGAAGTTCTGGAACGCCTGCTGCCAGATGAAGTAGACGATCACCGTCGTCGAACCGAGCGGCCCGCCCTTGGTGGTGACGTAGGTCAGGTCGAACACCTGGAGCGATTGGATCAGCTGCCACAGCGTCAGGAACGTGGTCACCGGCAGCACCGCGGGCAGGGTGACGTGCCTGAGAATCCGGAATGGACCGGCGCCGTCCAGCCGCGCGGCTTCGATGAGCGACGGCGGCACGTCCTGCAGCGCGGCCAGGAAGACCACCATGCAAAACCCGGTGCCGCTCCACAGCGTGATGGCGACCAGGATCAGCAGCGCCTGCGACGGGTCGGTCAGAAACCCTTGCTGGCTAAGCCCGATCCGGTGCAGCAGCGAGTTGGCGACCCCGAATTCGGGGTCGAGGATGAACGAGAACAGGACACCCTGCGCGGTGGCCGACAGCACGAACGGAACGAACATCAACGTCCGGTACACGCCGATGAAGCGCACCCGCCGGTTCAGCGCGAGCGCCAGCGCGAGGCCGAGCACGATGCTCAGCGGGACGTATAACGCCGTGTACAGCAGCGTATTGCCGACCGCTTGACCGAAGTGCGGGTCCTGCGCGAGCGCCGCGTAGTTGTCGACGCCGACGAACCGGGACGGGGTGACGAGGTCGTCGGCCTGGAACGACAGAATCAGCGACCACACCACGGGCACCAGGCCGAGGCCGATGATGACGATCACCGAGGGGCTCAGGTAGGCCCAGGCGGCGGCGGTCTCGCGCCGGCGGCGGGTCTTGGCGGCCGGAGCTACTGTGATCGGGCCGGGATGTACGGACATGGGCGGGGTCCTAACGGGGGATGATGAGGGCGGCGTTGGCCGCGGAAGCGCAGTCGCGCATGGCGTCGGCGGGGGTCGCGCGCCCGAGCAGCACGGAGACGATCGCCGCTGCGACGGCCTGCGAAACCTGCGGGTAGGCGGGGTGGTTGGCGCGGACGTGCGAGTTCTCGAGCGACTTGACGAACACGGAAAGGCCCGCGGTGTCCTGGGTTTTGCGCTGCCACTCCGGAAGCCGCTGCGATTCGGCGCTCAGCGGGAGGCTGCCGGCGCCGACGTCCCAGACGACGTCCTGGGCCGGCGCGGTGAGCCAGCGCAGGAAAGTCTTGGCCGCGGCGAGGCGGCGGTCGCCGTTGTCGAACACCGTCCAGGTGTCCGGTCCGGAGATGGTGATCGGGTTTCCGGTGAACGTGGGCAGCGGGACGATGTGGTAGTCGAGCCCCGCGTCGTTGATGTCGGGCAGCTGCCACGGACCGGTCGGCACCATCGCGATCCGGCCGGAGGCGAAGGCTTGATACATCTGCTCGGAGCCGGGTTTCGGGTCGATGTAGACACTGCGGTCGGCGGAGAGCTGCCGGATGACGTCGAGCGCTCGCACCCCGCTGTCGGCGAAACCGATGCTGCGGCCGTCCTGGCCGACGATGGTGCCGCCGAGGTCCCAGATCATCGGCCACAGCCGCCAGACCGTGTCCTCGTCGCCCGCGCCGGGCCAGGCGGTGCCGAACTGTCCCTGGTCGCGGTTGGTCAGTTTCTTCGCGGCGGCAACGAAATCCGGCCAGCGCCAGTTCTCGTCCGGGAGCGGGACGCCGTGGTCCTGGAAGAGTTTCTTGTTGCAGGCGACGGCGAGCGAGTCGAGCATCGCGGGCACCGCACGGACGCGTTCGTTCACGGTGACCGCCTCGAGCGCGGGCTTCCAGAACTGGGTGCCTTGGCTGACGACGTCGCCCATGTCGGCCACTCGCGGACTGCGGGCGATGCTGGCGAGGTCGGAGCCGAAGATGTAGGCGATGTCCGGGTAAGAACCGGAGGCGAGCGCCGCGGTCACCTTCTGCAGCATGGCATCGGCGAGCACGCCGCCGCCGAGGTCGATCCGGATGTCGGGGTGCTCGCGCTCGAACGAGGCGACCAGCTGCTTGAGGACTTTGAGGCCGGTGTCGTTCTGGCCGTGCCACATTTCGACGGTGACCGGTCCGGACGTGGCGGCGGGCGCTTCGGCGCAGGCCGCGGCGGCGGGCACCAGCGCCATGGCTGCCGCGCCGCGGAGAAACCCGCGCCGGGTCAGGGTTCGCACGCGCATGGGATCGTTTTCCTTCCCTTGCGCTAGCAGCGTGGGCGGGGACGGCGGGAGGGTGGAGTCATCTGCGGTTTCCTTCCGGCGGGGAGAAGTAGGCGGCTACCGTTCGGGGGAGGGGAGGAATGTCGATCGGCACGGAGCCGGAGCGCAGGGATTGCGTGGCGAGCGCACCCGTCGCCACCGCCTCGCGGGCGGCGATCGGGGACAGTTCCGGCGGGTCGCCGTGCGCTGCGTAACGCAGGAATTCAGTCATGGTAAGGAGATCCGCGTCCCGGTGTCCTGATGCGACACCGTCGATCGGGTGCTCGCGGTCTCCGTCCAGCGACCATCCGCGGCGGTGATTCCACACTTTCACCACGCCGCCGCCCGTGTCGCCGAAGTTCTCCGCGCGGCCTTCGGTGCCGATCACGGTGTAGTTGCGCCAGTAATCGGGCGTGAAATGGCACTGTTCGTAGCTGGCGAGCACGCCGTTGTCGAGTCGCATGTGGACCATCGACAGGTCTTCGACGTCGACGACCGGGTTGAGGCCGGTTTGCGTTGCCGGAGGCCAATTGTCGAAGGAGAACCAGTCGTCGGCCAGGCGGTCGCCTTGGCCGCTTCGGTCGGTGATCTTGCCGTAGACGGCCAGGTCGCCCATCGCGGTGACGCGGCGGGTGAAGCCGCCGGCGAGGTAGTGGATGACGTCGAGGTCGTGGCTGGCCTTCTGCAGCAGCAGCGAATTCACGCGGCTGCGGTCGGCGTGCCAGTCCTTGAAGTAGTAGTCGCCGCCGTTGCCGACGAAATGGCGGCACCACACGGCTTTCACCTCGCCGATCTCGCCGCGGGTCACGACGCCGCGCAGCGTGCGGACGACGGCCGCGTGCCGGAAGTTGTGTCCGATGTAGAGCTTCGTGCCGGTTTCCTGGGCGGCGGCGAGGACCGCGTCCGCGTCAGGAAGCGTTGTGGCGAGCGGCTTTTCGAGGTACACCGCCACTCCGGCGCGGAGCAGGTCGACGGCGATCTCGGCGTGCGTCCAGTCCGGCGAGGTGACGATCGCGGCGTCGACCAAGTTCGCGATTTCTTGGTGTCCGGCCACGATCTCGATGGCGCCGAACATCTCGCGCGCTCGCGCCCGGCCTCGCTCGTCGGGATCCGAAGCGGCGACAATCTCCGCCGCGACCCCGGATTCCGTTGCGTGCCGGGCGATCCCGGCCCGCAGGCCGACTCCGACCACACCGACCCGCAGCATCCCGCGGTTCGCCACGTCGCCACCTCACTTCTGCGTGATATTGATCTACATCATGGCAAAACAATCAGAAATGCGCAACGGGCTCAGCTGGCGATGACGAGCTCCACCGAGGCCGCGGCCAGGTCGGCGGCGAACGAAGCGGACACCTCGGAGTCGGTGACCAGGACGTCGATCGCGTCGAGCCGGCAGATGCGGGCGAACGTCGGCTTGGCCAGCTTCGTCGCGTCCGCCACCGCGATCACGCGCCGCGCGACCTGGCTGAAGTGCCTGCTGACCTCGGCTTCTCCCTCGTGCAGCGTGGTCGCGCCGTACTGCGCGCTCAGGCCGTCGACGCCGAGGATGACCGTGTCGAGCGCGAACCCCGAGAGCGCGTCCGAGACGAGCGAGCCGATCAGTTCATAGGACTGGCGCCGCGCGACGCCGCCGGTCGCGACGATCTTGACCTGCGCGCGGACGGACAGCTCGTAGGCGATGTTGAGCGCGTTGGTGACGACGGTCAGCCCGGGTTCGCCGTCGGCGCGGACGAACCGCTCGCTCTTGCCCAGCGCGCGGGCGACCTCGGTGGTCGTGGTGCCGCCGTTGATGCCGACGGTTTCCCCCGGCTGCACCAGGTCGGCGGCGCGGGCGGAGATCGCGGTCTTCGCCTCGGCCTGCCGCGCGATCTTGTACTGCAGCGGCAGTTCGTAGCCGGTGCCCAGCGCGGCGGCCCCGCCGTGGGTGCGGGTGATCAGCCGCTGGTCGACGAGGATTGTCAAGTCCCGTCGCGCGGTCGCGGGGGAGACGTCGAGCGCGGCGCCGATCTCCGAAACCGTGACGTTGCCCCGTTCGCTCACCAATTCGAGCAGGGCGTTCAAGCGTTGCTGGGGCGTCATGCCGGGGCTCTCGTTCCTGGTCGGAGGCGGTCCGGCGCTCATCCTAAGGCGCGCGTCGGCGCACCTGCGTGAGCGAATCTGCATCTGAATGGCTGGACCGATCAAAATCACTCAAGTAATCTGACGGAGGCGATCACGTCCCTCGCCCTGGATCGAAAGGCCTCCATCCCGTGTCCTCCCTTCCGGATGCCCCCGGCTCCTTCGCGGCCGCCGAACTGGCTTCCCAGCCCGAGATGTGGCGCGCGGCAGCCGCCCTCGCCCCGTCCGCCCTGCCCCAGCCCGGCGAACGCGTGGCGGTCGTCGGCTGCGGCACCAGCTGGTTCATCGCGATGAGCTACGCCGTCGCCCGCGAACAACGCGGCCACGGGATCACCGACGCCTTCGCCGGCTCGGAGTATCCGGCGTCGCGCGAATACGACCGCGTCGTCGCGATCTCCCGCTCCGGCACCACGACCGAGATCATCGACCTGCTCACCGCCCTGCCCGCGCAGCGCACCGTGCTGATCACCGCGGTCGGCGACAGCCCCGCGGCCGCGCAGGCGGACGAGGTCGTCGAACTTTCCTTCGCCGACGAACAGTCCGTCGTGCAGACGCGGTTCGCCACCACCGCGCTCGCCCTGCTGCGCGCCGGTCTGGGCGACGACCTCGACCAGCTCGCCACGGCCTGCTCGGAGGCGTTGGCCATCCCGATCGACGACCTGCTCGACGCCGAACAGGTCACCTTCGTCGGCCGCGGCCCCGCCGTTGGCCTGGCCTGCGAAGCAGCGCTGAAAACCCGCGAGGCCGCACAGTTCTGGGCCGAGTCCTATCCCGCCATGGACTACCGCCACGGCCCGATCGCGATCGCTCAACCAGGCCGTCTCGTCTGGTCGCTGGGCGAGCCGCCTGCCGGACTCGCGGACGAGGTCGCCCGCACCGGCGCCCGATTCGTGCACCACGACCTCGACCCGCTGGCCGCACTTGTGGTCGCGCAACGCTTCGCCGTCGCACTGGCCGCCCGGCGCGGCCTGAACCCCGACCGCCCGCGCTCGCTGACGCGCTCGGTCATCCTCGTCTGATGATCGTCGCCGTGACGCCGAACCCGGCCATCGACGTCACCTACCGGGTCGGCACCCACACGCCCGGGGACACCAACCGGGTGCTGGAGGTGCAACGGCGACCAGGCGGCAAAGGCGTCAACGTCGCCCGCGTACTCGCCGCGATGGACGTCCCGGTCCGGGCAGTACTCCCTCTGGGCGGCGATGCGGGCCGATGGCTCGGTTCTGCCTTGGACATTCCGTTCGACACCGTCCCGATTTCCGGCGAGAACCGCACCACCGTGACGGTGACCGGGGACGGGCATCCCACTGTCTACACGGAACCCGGCCCGGAAGTGTCCGAAGTGGAATGGACGGCTTTCGGCAGGCGCCTGGCCGAGTGTCTGGCTGATGCCAGATTCCTGGTGGTTTCCGGCTCTCTGCCGCGCGGTTCTTCGCCGGATCTGGTCGCCGAGTGGGTCCGCATCGCCCGAAAAGCCGGAGCGCGGACGCTGGTCGATGCATCGGGGCCGGTTCTTCTGGCCGCCGCGCGGGCTGGTGCTGTCGTGAAGCCGAACCGGGCTGAGCTGCTCGACGCGACGTCTGCTGCCGATGAGGCTTCCGGTGCAGCAATGCTTCTCCGCCTTGGCACCGAGTTGGTCGTGGTCTCGCGCGGGGCCGAAGGAATAGCCGCCTACACCCCGGGCGGTGTCTTCGCCGTCCCCGCCATCCCCGGCGTGCACGGCAACCCGACCGGTGCCGGAGACGCCGCGACAGCCGGACTTGCCGCAGCCCTCGCCGCCGGTCGTCCTCTGATCGAAGCCCTGCGCACTGCCGCCGCACTGGGCGCCGCAGCCGTCCTCCGGCCGGTCGCCGGTGAGGTCGACCTGCCCGCCTACCACCGATTCCTGAACGGAGCCTCCGCATGATCACCCGCCCCGACCTGCCCCGGCTGCTGGCCGCCGCCCGCGAGCGCGGTTCCGCCGTGGGCGCGTTCAACGTGATCATGCTCGAACACGCCGAGGCCATCACCGAAGGCGCGGAGCAGGTCGGATTGCCGGTGGTGCTGCAGATCAGCGAAAACTGCGTCCGCTACCACGGCGGCCTGGCCCCGATCACCGTGGCGTCGTTGGAAATCGCCCGCCGCGCGTCCGTCGACGTGCTGGTGCACCTGGACCACATCGAAGACCCCGAGCTGATCCGCGAAGGCATCGAACTGGGCGTCGACAGCGTGATGTACGACGGCTCGCGGCTGCCCTATGCGGAAAACCTGCGCACCACCCGCGAAATCGCCGACCTGTGCCACGAGGCAGGTGTGGCAGTGGAAGCCGAACTGGGCGAGGTCGGTGGCAAGGACGGGGTGCACGCCCCCGGTGCCCGCACCGACCCGGCCGAGGCAGCGGACTTCGTGGCCGCAACCGGGGTCGACGCGCTGGCCGTGGCAGTCGGCACGTCCCACGCGATGGTGGAGCGGACCGCGCAGGTGGACCGCGCGCTGGTGACCCGATTGCGAGATGCCATCCCGGTCCCGCTGGTATTGCACGGCTCGTCCGGCCTGTCCGACGAAGAACTGCGCGGTGCGGTGGTGAGCGGGATGGCGAAGGTCAATATCTCAACGCACCTGAATGGCCTGTTCACGCGCTCGGTGCGGCAGTTCCTGGCGGAGCAGCCGGAGGCGGTGGACCCGAGGAAGTACGTCAGGCTGGGGAGGGCGGCGGTGGCTTCGGAGACCGCTCGGCTTCTGCGCTTGCTTGCCGGTTGATCCTGGGCGGCGTGTACAGGTGCATGCGGTAAACAGTAGGGAGCGGTCCGTTGACTGTCTCCGGGGTCAGGCTGAATCCGAAATGCCGTCCCAGGATCGCCATCATCGCGACCGACGCGTCGCGGATGGTCGCCCGTGACGGGAAGTCGATGAGCCCGGCGTCGAACATCTCGTCGTCGAACATGTGGGGGCGACTCCCGGCCCGGGAGTCGTAGGGCGCGCCGCAGCCGAACGCGAAGACGAAATCGCCGTGCGAGAGATAGCTGACCTCCGCCGGGTCGAACGGGTTGGCGGAAATGAGGACAACCTCGGTGTTCTGGGCCAAGTGGCTCGAGATGCCGTCGACGTAGCTCTTCTGCTGCGAGTACTCCACCGCGACTGTCCATTCGCCGGACTCGGCGACGCGGATCCACTGCGGCCCCTCGTCGTACATGCCCGTTTGCAGCACCGGGTCGGTCAGCGCTTGCCGCGCGGTCATCGTCCGTGCCGAGTCCGGGTCGATGTCGAACGTGCGGAACACTTCGGCGACGCTCATCCCGCGCACGAAAGTCAGCGCGCCGCCGGGGACGACGCCACCAGGGGAAGTCAGCCAAGCCCAGCCCGGATCCAGCCGGTACCGGTCGGCCACGGGCGATTTCTCGTTCATCGGCGTTCCTCCGCAGGCGATCTTATGCGCCTGCGGCGGCTTGGCGTGCGGAGCGCGCGGACTCGCGCGTCCGGTACTCTTGGTATACCAAAGCGCTCCCGCTGAGAAAGGTGCTCTCCGTGTTGATCCGTGACGTCCGTCCCTGGGGCGGTCAGCGCAGCGACGTCGAGGTGGCCGGCGACCGGATCGCCGCGGTCCGGCCGCACGATCCGGCGGCGGCGCCTGGGCCGGACGTGGTCGAGGGGCGCGGGCGGTTGCTGTTCCCGTCGTTCAGCGACGTGCACGTCCACCTCGACTCGACGCGGATCGGGCTGCCGTTCCGGCCGCACACCGGTGCGCCGGGCGTGTGGGCGATGATGCTGAACGACCGCGAGAACTGGCGGAATGCCGAAGTCCCGCTGCCGGAGCGCGTCGCGGGCACGCTGGAGCGGATGATCGCGAACGGCACCACGCGTGTGCGCACTTACGCGCAGGTCGACGTGGACTGTCAGCTCGAGAAGCTCGACGCGGTCCTCGCGGCCAAGGAGCGCTTCGCGGGGCACGCGGATGTCGAGGTGATGGCGTTTCCGCAGGCCGGGATCCTGCGCGAGCCGGGCACGGTGGAGGTGCTGGAGGCTTCGCTGCGTTCGGGCGCGACGGTCGTCGGCGGGATCGATCCGTGTTCGCTGGACAAGGACCCCAAGGGGCATCTGGACGTCGTGTTCGGGCTGGCCGAGAAGTACGGCGTCGAGGTGGACATCCACCTGCACGAACCAGGGCATCTCGGCGTGTTTTCGACCGACCTGGTGATCGAGCGGGTCCGCGCGCTGGACATGCGGGGCAAGGTGACCATGTCGCACGCGTACGAGCTGGGGTCGGTTTCGGAAGCGGTGAGCCGCCGGCTGATCGACACGTTCGCGGAGCTGGACATCGCGATGGCGACCGTCGCGCCGTCCGTCGACCGGCAGTTGTCGCTCGCGGACCTGACGACTGCGGGCGTGCGCGTCGGGCTGGGGGAGGACGGCCAGCGCGACTACTGGAGCCCGTACGGCAACTGCGATCTCCTCGACCGCACCTGGCAGCTGGCTTTCACCCACGGCTTCCGCCGCGACGAGCTGATCGAGATGGCCCTGGCGGTCGCGACGACGGGCGGCGCGTCGATCATGAGCCACGACGTCCCCCGGCTGGCGGGCATCGCCGACCGGCCCGGAGTGGCAGTCGGCGACCGCGCGGACTTGGTCCTCGTGGACGGCGAGACTCCGACCAGCACGGTGATGGACCGGGGCAAGGACCGAACGGTGCTGCACGACGGCGTCGTGGTGGCCGACGGGTTGGCGGTCGTCGACCTCTGACGGGGCGGAGTCCGGCGGGGTCGGGAGAGCCTGCCGGACTGGTGCCGATGCTTCAGTTCCGCTGAGATTTCACGGGGCACGTGAGATCTCAGCGGAGCTGTGCGGGGTGGAATTGGGATGTCAGTGGTGCTGTATGGGGTGGAGCTGGGACCTCAACGGTGCCGTATGGGGTGGTGTTGAGATCCCAGCGGAGTGCGTTACTCAGCTCCCGCCAGGCCGCGAGGCCGCAACCCGCCGAAGCGAAATCCCGGGCTGCCGGAAGCGCTTCGACCCGCCGAAGCGAAATCCCGGGCTAACGGACGCGCCTCAACCCGCCGAAGCGGTCTCCTCCGCCGGATGCCGCCGCGCCGCCTCGCTCGTGCCCGTCGCCAGATGGGCCAGCACAAGCCGTTCCACCCGCTCGACATCGCGGTCCACGATCGCCTCGTACAGAAGCTCGTGTTCCGCCGCCATGGCTTCCAGGTCGTCGTGCTGGCCCAGCAGCCACCGCATCCGGCTGCGCAGCGTCCGTTCCAGTTCGCCGAGCAGTTCGTTCGCCGACAGCGACGTCACGACCTCGTGGAAATCCGCGGCCGCGCGGCGAGCCGAAACCGCGTCGCCGGCGCGGGCGGCGCGGAGTTCCGTGTCCAGCACCTCCCGCAGCCGCGCCAGGCCCTCGCGGGTGCGGCGCTGCGCGGCGAGCCGGAAAGTGAGGCCTTCGAAGGCCGTGCGCACCTCGTTGAGGTCCGCGACATCCGAAGCGGTGAACTCCCGCACCACCGACCACGACCGGGGCCGCGGCGTGACCAGGCCCTCGTTTCCCAGCGCGCGCAACGCGTCCCGCACCGGCACCCGGCTCACGCCCATCTCCGCGGCCAGGTCCCGTTCGACCAGCTTGCTGCCGGGGGCCCGCGTGCCGTCGAGGATTTCGTTGCGCAGCCGTTCCGTCACGCGCTCCGATTCCGAGGCGAAACCCGGCTCCATCCGATCCCCTCCCGCCGCCGTCACCGACAGTATCGGCGAACCTTCCCCCAGGCTCCCGGAAAAACCCGCCCCCGGCAAGGTCTGGCCGCCAGGTTCCGCCGTTTGGTATACCTAAATGCACCGACGGAAGGAACCCGATGCGTACTCGCTGGCGCGCGCGCCATGTGCTGGCCCACCAGAACGGACAGCACGCCCTGCTGGAAAACGGCGAGGTCGTGTGGGAGGACGACGTCGTCACCTACGTCGGCCCGCGGTATGCCGGAACGACCGACCTGGACGTCGACCTCGGCGAAGCGCTCGTCCTCCCGGGCCTGATCGACCTCGACGCGCTGACCGACGTGGACCATCTCGTCCTCGATTCCTGGGCCACCGCGGACAGTGCGACCGGACTGCAATGGTCCGAGGACTATTTCGCGAACCGCCGCCGCGACGTCTTCACGCGCGAAGAACGGCAGACCATTCGCGAGTACGCACTCGTTCAACTGGCGCTGCACGGCATCACGACATTCATGCCGATCGCGTCGGAGGTCCATTCGTCGTGGGCGGAACCGTACGAGGAACTCGTCGCGATGGCGGACTTCTCGCGGAACCTCGGCCTGCGCGGATATCTGGGCCCTGCTTACCGTTCCGGTGTCAATGTGGCCACTGTGGACGGTACGCGCACCGTCGCCTTCGACAAGCCCCGCGGCGAGGAGGGACTGGCCGACGCGCTGCGGTTCCTCGACCACGTAACGAAACTGGACGATCCGCTCGTCAACGGCGTTCTGCTGCCGTGCCGCATCGAAACCCTCACCGAAGACCTCATGCGTGCCACCGCCGACGCGGCGCGGCAGCGTGACGTCCTGGTGCGCCTCCACTGCCTGCAAGGCGTGCTGGAGCGGGAGCTCATCCTGGACCGTTACGGCGTAACGCCGCTGGAGATGCTCAAGCGCACCGGCCTGCTCAACGACCGGCTGCTGATCCCGCACGGCCAGGTCCTCGACCGCCATCCCGATGTCTATGGAGAGGACCGCGGTGATGTCGCGGCGCTCGCCGCAGCCGGTGTGTCGGTGATCCATTGTCCGCTCACGTCATTCCGCTATGGCCACGCCCTGCGCTCCTTCCGCGACTACCGCGAAGCAGGCCTGAATCTGTGTCTGGGCACTGATTCCTTCCCGCCGGACCTGGTGCGCGGCATGGACGTCGGCGTGCATCTGGCGAAGGTGATGGACAACCGCGCCGACGCGGCACCGGCGGAGTGGTACGTCGAAGCCGCGACGCTCGGCGGTGCCCGCGCGCTCCGTCGCGACGACCTCGGCAAGCTGGCCCCGGGCGCGCAGGCGGACCTCGTCGCGTTCCATATCGGCGACCTCCGCGACGGTGTGCAGGACGATCCAATCAGGACGTTCCTGCTGAGCGGAACTGCCCGCCAGGCAACGCATTCCGTCGTCGCGGGGCGGCCGGTGCTGGTCGACGGACACGTCCCCGGCGTCGACGAGGAGGGCCTTCGCCGCCGAGCGCAGGCGTTGTTCGAGAAGATGCGCGCCGCGTATTCGGAGCGGGACGTCGAACGCCGGGAGGTGGGGGAGTTGTTCCCTCCGACCTTCCCGGCGTTCCAGGAATAACCCGGCTGCTGTTCGTGAGGGGAACCCTCAGGGACTCTGAGTCAAGGTCCGGACCTTGAGATGCGTTGCTTCAGCCAGCCGCCCGTCCACAAAGGACACTGGCACCGGCGAAACGCCCGATTGAGGCCCATGTGACCGTGTCTTCCGGGTCGTGAGGGGAACCCTGAGGGAATCAGATTCCCTCAGGGTTCCCCTCACAGACGACAACCCAGCCTCCGCCGCCCCCCACCGGCCCCTCAACCCCACCCGAGCGACGTTCCTGCCATCGGGACTCAGAGTCCGTGAGGGTTCCCCTCACAGACCGGGCTAGCGCCGCGAGACGACAGCCCCGCCCTTCACCACGAGCCGCCGCGGAGGATGGGACACGACGGCTTCGGCCGGGTACACTGTGTCTATCAAGAAGAAATCAGCGTGGTCGCCGATCCGCAGGCCGTAATCCTTGAGCCGTAACGCTTTCGCGCCGCCGTACGTCGCCGCGTGCAGCGCGAGTTCGATCTCCGGGTCGGTCCGGAACGAGCTGCGGTACGCCAGGTGCATGGTGCGCGTCAGCATGTCGCCGTCGCCGTACGGGCCCCACAGGTCGCGGATGCCGTCGTTGCCGCACGCGGCGTTCGCGCCCGCCGCCCGCATTTTGGCCAGCGGCGGCACCGGCCGGTCGTACACCGCCGCGGTGGTGAGCGTGATCTGCTGCTCCGCGAGGCCCTCGAGCAGCCGGTCCTGCTGCGCGTCCGGGATGCCGCAGATGCCGAACGCGTGCCCGATCGCGACCTTCCCGGCGAGGCCGAGCGCCTTCGTCCGCTCGATGATCAGCTCGATTTCCCAGGCCCCGAGCGGACCTTCGTCGTGCAGGTGCAGGTCGACGCCGCAGCCGTGCCGAGCGGCGATGTCGAAGATCGCGTCGAGGTGCCCGCGCGGATCGCGGTCGTAGCCGGCCGGGTCGATGCCGCCGACGTTCTCCACGCCGGACGCCACGGCCCGCTCCAGCAGCTCCAGCGTGCCGGGCCGGGTGAGCAGGCCGCCCTGGGGGAAGGCGACCTGCTCGACGGTGACCCGGCCGCGATGCCGCGCCGCCGCCTCCCGCACCGCCTCGATGCCGGACAGCCCCAGTTCGGGGTCGACATCGGTGTGCGTGCGGACGAAGGAAGTGCCGTTCGCGATCATCGCGCCGAGCAGCGCGGCCGCGGGTTCGGGCGAGGGGAGCCCGAATTCCTTGCGGCGGCGCTGTTCGTTCGAGATCCGGTCGGCGAGGACCGAACCCGAGGTGTTCGGCGCCCAGGGGAGGCCCCAGAGGGTCTTGTCGAGATGGCAGTGGGCGTCGACGAGGCCGGGCAGCATCAGTGCGCCTTCGCCATCCTCGACCGGGAAATCGGCCGGGACGTCCGCGTCGGGTCCGAACCCGGCGATCCGGCCGTCGCGCACCAGCACGTCCGTCGGAGCGCCGCCACCGGGCCGGACGTTGCGCAGCAACAGGTTCACGCGACACCCTCCACGGCTTCGGCACGGACGGTCGGCTCGCGCCGCTCGGAGGTGGCGAGGCTGACGCCGACCGTGAGCACGACGTTGACGATGATCGCGAGGAGCCCGGGATTGAGGCCCCACAACGTGTTCTTCGAAGCCAGCACCGTCCACGCGACGATCGCGACGCCGACCACGAGCCCGGTCGCCGCGCCCGCCTTGGTCAGCCGCCGCCACACCAGCCCCAGCACGATCGCGGGGAAGAACTGGGAAACGCCGTTCTGGCCGGTCAGCAGCAGGTTCACCAGGAGCGCGGGCTGGAAGACCGCGAACAGCAGCGCCACCGCGGTCACCACGACGACCAGGCCGCGCGACAGCCGGAACACGCCCAATTCGGAGGTCTTCGGCCGCAGGACGCCCTGGTAGACGTTGCGAGCCAGCAGTGTCGCGGACTGCAGGAGCAGCAGGCTGATCGGCACGATCGCGGCCAGCGCGCCCGCGCCGCCGACGAGGCCGACCACCCACGACGGCATGGTCTTCACGGTCAGCGAAAGCAGCGCGCCGTTGGTGGCGCTGCCCTTCAGCCCCGGCACGACGAGCACCGCGGCGAACCCGACGAACAGCGTCAGCGCGATCAGGATCTGGTACAGGGGAAGGTAAATCGCGTTGCGGCGGATCGTCTGCTCGGACTTCGCGGTGTACATCGCGGCCAGTGCGTGCGGGAACATGAAGAACGCCGCGCTCGTGACGAGCAGGGTCGACATCATCCACGGCACGCCGAGCGGGCTGCCCGGCGCCGGCACGCCGAGGAAGCCGGGGTGGTGCGCCTGCACGGTGTCGATGAGATGTCCGAAGCCGCCGAAGTAATGCACCGGAATCGCGATGCCGACGACCAGCACGGTGCCGATCAGCAGGATGTCCTTGAGCACCGACACCCACGCGGCGGCCTTCATGCCGGACGCGTAGACGAACACCGCGATCAGCACCACCGCGAGGACCATGCTGGTGACCCGGTTGATGCCGGTCGTCGTCTCGACGATCTGGCCGAGGCCGAGCAGTTGCGCCTCGATGTAGGGGATCATGAACGCCACGCCGACGATCGCGGTGAGCGCGCCGAACCACGGGCTGCGGAAGCGGTGGGTGAAGAAATCCGCTTGGGTGACGAGGTTGTGCTTCTTCGCGTACCTCCACAATGGAGGGAGGAAGAAGTAGGACAGGACGAAGGCGCACGTGCCGTAGCCGGCGATGTAGAACGCCGCGCCGCCGTTGGCGTAGGCGAACCCGGAGGCGCCGAGATAGGTGAAGGTCGAGTAGGTCTCGCCAGCGGCGAGCACCCAGAACAGCAGCGTCCCGTACGACCGGCCGGCGACCGTCCACTGTTCGAGGTTCATCTGCTTCCGGCCGCGCGCGGCCAGTCCGATGACCACCGCCAGCGCCACCACGGCCAGCGCTACCGCCGCGCCCGCGTTCATCGCTGCTCCTGCTCGGTTTCGGCGGCGCCCGGGCGCCGGATGCGGTCGGCGACGCCGAGGAAGACGGGCGTGAGGGCCACCCAGAGCAGGATCCAGAACCCGATCTCGGGCAGGAACCAGATCCGGCCGTCGCCGCTGAACCAGGGCAGGCCGCCGATCATCGCCACGTAAGGGGTGAAGGCCACCGCGGCCACCACTGCGGAACGCTTCATCGCGCACACCCTTCGTTGTTTGGTATACCATAAGCGCGGCTGGTGGCGGGTTGTCAAGGGTGCGCCGGGGAACGATGCGGGCTCGCGACCGTTCCGGGCCGCTGGCGGCGGTTGGCGTGCTGGTGGCGGCGGAAGCGGTCCGCCTTGGCGCCGGACGGGGACTGGTGGCTGTTTGTCCGATTTGGACGCTGTCGGTCCAGCTGTGGCTGGCTGGGTCGAACTTTGGTAGACCGGACCGCCTGCCGTAAACCGGTCGCCCGCGCTTCCTCTCGGCGGTTACCGTGCCGTCGAGAGGGGGACGCAATGGACAACCCGACGACGGAACTGTGGCGGCCGACCGGCCCGGCCGAGCTGGAGCTGGTGCGCCAGTCCGGCTGGCGTGCGTGGCCGCCGCGGCTGCCGGAACAGCCGATCTTCTACCCGGTGCTGAACGAGGATTACGCGGTGAAGATCGCGCGGGACTGGAATGTCCGGTACGACGGCGCGGGTTACGTGACCCGCTTCCGCGTCGAAACGGCGTTCCTGGGCCGCTATCCGGTGCGGCAGGCGGGCGGCGAAACGATCCTGGAGCTGTGGGTCCCGGCTGAAGAGCTGGCGGAGTTCAACGCGCACCTGGTCGGGGAGATCGAGGTCGTGCACGAGTTCCGCTGACCGGCGGCCGTGCTGGGTCACTCACAGAGCCGCACACGTCTGCGCTGGGTGAGGACGCTGTCCGCCTCCGGTGTGGTTGACGTCGGCAGCTAGGCGACGGTAAGTGACCGCATGGGTCGGCTTGCGTCACCGTGGACGGATGGATGCGCTACTGGCAGGGCTTTCCGGGCGGCTCCTGATCCAGTGCCGGCCCGCGCAGTCCGGGCGCTGCTCGGCGTCAGCGCGGCGCACGGAACGGGGCTTGTCCTGACCGGGAAGTCGGCGACGGACGCGGTCAAGGGCCTTCGCGAGAGGGGACTGGACGGGCCGATCTTGTGCGATGCGGAACGTTACGCCGGAAAGCGGCGGGTACTGGCCGGAGCCGGAACGCATCCGGCGTGGTGCCGGGCGCAGAGAAAGCTCGGGTTGCTGCCCCTGACGGATTCCGGCTACCTCGCCGCGCGCGACTGGCAGGGGCTGCGCGGGATCCTGCTCGCTGCCGCAAGGGGGCCCACGGCGGTCGCGACGTTGCCCCTCGCTCCTTGGTGGTTCGGCAGCGGACCGATCGCGGCCGCACTGGCGAGGGAGATCAACCGGCACGGCGTGCCGGTCGCGATCGTTCTCGAGCACAAGGCTGATCCGTTCGGTGTTCAAAAGCTGCTGCGTGCGTTTCTGCGTTTCTTGGTCGACTGCGCGACTCCAGTGCTGGTTTTGCGTTGCGACATCTCGGCAGTGGGGCTTCTGAGCCACGGCGCGCACGCGGCGGCAGTGGGCACGAGGAGTTCGCTGCGGCACCTGTACCCGGCCGCTGGCGGCCGCCCCGGTGGGCCTTCGGTGTTCGTGCCCCGCCTGCTCAGCTACCACCAGATCGAGACCTGCGCGAAGATATTCGGCCGGACACCGGAGATCGAACAGCTGTGGACTTGCCCGTGCCCAGTCTGCGAGGACCGGACTCCTGCCTCCCTTGACGCTCCTTCGGCTGTTTGGCACGACCTCGATCGTCAGTTGGCCCTGCGGGACGAGCTGTTCCAGCGGCCGCTGACTGCGGAGCAGCGCCGGAGTTCCTGGCACGAGACGTGCAGTCACGCCGGGCACATCCATCGGCAGGTCGCCGAGGCGGTGCGCGGATGGACTGAACCCGCGAGCCTCAGGGCCTGGTGCCGGGTCACCGACGATCCGCTGCCGCGCAACATTCCTGGTCAGTCAGCGACCGGGGCCGCTCGTCCGCGCACCGAATCGACCCGTACTGGTCGGCGGCGGGCAGGCGATCGCGGGGTGCGTCGTTCGGGTGCCTAGGCATCAGGAATGTCTGGCGGTGATGAAAAGTCAGCGGCCTCGTGAGACGTCGAGCCCGGCGGAAAGCCCGCGGAAACACCGAACCGCCAGCTCGACCGGCGCCGCCTTCTCGTCAGTCCCCGCCCAGATCTCCAGCGAAATCCGGATCGCGTCCGTCGCCGCCGCCGCGACCAGGTGCACCGTCACCTCGTCCGTCTCCGGCGCCAACCGTGCCAGCACCGGCCGCAACCGGGTCTCGGATTCGCCGTTCACCCGGTGCCACACGGCCGCCAGCGCCGAATCGTCCCCACTGGCGGCGCGCAGTAGGCCGCGCGTCCAGGAGAACTCCTGCGTGGCGTCGGCGGCGGAGATCGTCTTGTGGATCGCGTCCTCGACCGCCTGAAGCAGCGGCGTCCCCTCGGGCGTCGACGCGAGGTGCTCCCGCCACGAATCGGCGCCGACGACCAGCAGCGGCGCGACCGCGTCCTCTTTCGTGCGGAAGTAGCGGTAGAAGGTGCGCGGCGCGACGCCCGCCGCGGCGGCGATCGCTTCTGCGGTCGTCCCCTGTGCGCCATGCTCGGTGAACAGGCGCGCGGCGGCGCGGGCGATGTCGAGTTGCGTCGCCGCTTTGCGCCGTTCGGTCAGGGTCGGGGTCTTTCCGCTCACCACGGCGACGCTACCCGATTACTGCCAAGGGTGCCCGTTTCGCCAGAGTGGCACAGTCTGCCATCTAGGCGTAACGTGACGGTTGGAGAAAGGAGCGGACCATGAACCGTTACGAAGGACGCCGCGTGCTGGTCACCGGAGCGGGCTCGGGCATCGGGCAGGCGACGGTCCTGCGGATGCTGGCCGAGGGCGGGCGCGTCGTCGCCGCTGACGTGAGCGAAGCGGGCCTGGCGGACACCGTCGAGAAGGCGGGCGACGCTGCGGACCGACTGGGCACTGTGGTCGTGAACGTCGCCGACGAAGCGTCGGTGAAGGCTGGGGTCGCGTCGGCGGTCGAGCAGCTCGGCGGGCTGGACGCGCTGGTCAACGCCGCGGGCATTCTGCGGTCGGCGCACACTCACGAGATGCCGCTCGAAGCGTTCGAGCAGGTGCTGCGCGTCAACCTGGTCGGCACGTTCCTGGTGATCCGCGAGTCGATTCCGGCACTGCGCGAAGGCAGTAGCCCGGCGGTGGTGAATTTCAGTTCGACGTCGGCGATGTTCGCGCACCCGTACATGGCGGCGTACGCGGCGAGCAAGGGCGGCATCCAGTCGATGACGCACGCGCTGGCGTCCGAATACGCGAAGGACGGCATCCGCTTCACCGCCGTGCAGCCCGGTTCGATCTCGTCCGGCATGACCGACGGCAGCGGCAAGAGCAAGCAGAGCGTCGGCCCCGGCTTCCCCGAGGACGCTGATTTCACGCTGCTCGGCAAGCTGCTTCCCGCGCTGGGCCAGGGATTCGCCGGTCCCGAGACGGTCGCGTCGGTCGTCGCGATGCTCGCCAGCGAGGACGCGGCGTTCATCACCGGCACCGAGGTCCGCATCGACGGCGGCACGCACTTCTGATGCGCGATTTGTTCAAGAACTGGCGGGCGGCCGGGCCGTAGCGTCGCGGCATGACAAAGTTCTCGACCGCGCGCTGCGAGGTGCCGCGATGATCCTCGTGACCGGCGGGCTCGGCATGATCGGCGCGCACACGGCCAGGGCGCTCGCCGACCTCGGGGAAGACGTCCTGGTCACCGGGCACCGGCGGACGGACGTCCCGTCGTTCCTGGCGGGCCGGGTCGCCGTGGAAACGCTCGACGTGACCGACCGGGACGCTTTCCTCGCGCTCGGCGACCGGTACGACATCACCGCGATCGTCCACCTGGCGGGCAGCATCCCGGGCGACGACCCGGTGGAGTTCTTCCGGACGGACCTGGCCGGCCTGACCAACGCCCTGGACGCGGCCCGGACGTGGCGGGTGCGGCGGTTCGCGGTCGCGAGCAGCCTCGGCGTGTACATCGGACGCGACGAGCCGTCCTGGCACGAGGAGCTGCCGCTGCCGACCGCGGATCTGCCGCACCTGATCGTCGCGTTCAAGAAAGCCGTCGAACCGCTGACGACGCACAGCCTGCAGGGGAGCGGCGTCGAGCCGGTGGTGCTGCGGATCGGGACCGTGTGGGGTCCGCTCGTGGACCCGGAATCGCCGTTCTTCCCGATTCCGGCGTATCTCAACGCTGGGCTGTGCGGCGCCACGCCACGTGAGCTGGTCGCCGACGAGGGGTTCGACTGCTGCTACGCCCCGGACGCCGGGCGCGCGATCGCCTTGCTGACCACGGCGCCTTCGTTGAGATATCAGACGTACAACGTGTCGAGCGGACAACCGGTGACGAACCGGGAGTTCGCGGAGGCGCTGGCGGAACTGGTGCCGGGCCTGCCGGACCACCTTCAACCGGGCGGCGAGACGGGGCCGTATCTGGATATTTCGCGGCTGCGGGAGGAAACGGGCTTCGCGCCGGAGTTCGACGTGCGCGCGGCGGTGGCGGATTACGCGCAGTGGCGGAAGACGAATCCGCGCTGACCGACTGGCCACAGTGGACGGTGCGGGCGGTGGTGCGAGAATGGCCGGATGGCAGCGGAACAGGGCGTCGAATCCGAGACCGACCGGGTCGTCCGGCGGCTCCGGGACGAGATCCTGGACGGGGCGCGCAAGCCGGGCAGCAAGCTGGTCGAGCGGGATCTCGCCGCGGACCTGGGCGTGAGCCGGGTCCCGGTGCGGGACGCGCTGAAAGCACTGGTCGCGGAAGGCCTGGTCACGCCGAGGCCGCGGACGTGGGCGGTGGTGCGGGAGTTCACCGCGAGCGATATCGCGGACCTGCAGGAAGTGCGTGCGGCGCTGGAAGTCCTGACGTTCAAGCTCGCGGCGACCCGGCATTCGCGTGCCGGGCTGGAGCGGCTCCGTGCCGCGCTGGAGGAGGAAACGGCCGCCGCCGCTGCCGGGGACGCGGTGACGGCGCATCGTGCGGCGGCCGATTTCCACGAGGCCGTGACGGCGATGGCCGGGAATGAACTGCTGAACGAGCTGGAACTGACGCTGCGCAGCCGGATGCGGTGGCTGCTGGGACAGCACGAGGATCTGGAGCGGGTGGCGGGGGAGCACCGCGAGCTGTACGAGGCGATCGCGCGGCGGGATGTGGACACCGTCGAGGCGCTGGTGATGGAGCACATGGAGAGCGGGCGGCATTTGCGCGGGCTGGGGCGCGGCGAAGCCTGACCGCCTCGGGGCGTCCGATCGCGAAGGGCGCGGCCACAGGTCCGTGAAGGGCTCCTTGAGGGAATCAGATTCCCCCAAGGAGTCCTTCACGGACGGTGCCCCAGAGTTTGCCGGTCCGTCGTGGCGGTATCGCTGGGGTGAGCAAGCTGCCGCCCGCTAGCGGCTGAATCAAGAAGATTTGGTAGGCCGCACTTCGCTCAGGCGAGGTGCGGCCATTTTGCGCTGCGCCAAGAAGCAAACGGCAGGGCAACAATCCTCGAAGACACTCTTGTGATCTTGTGCGAGCACTTGGTATACCAAACGCCATCGTTTCGCTCTCGCTGAGGAGAACCCCGTGCAAGGTGTCGACACGGCCGCCGCCCCGGTCGCGGCGGTCCGCTCCGGCCGCACCCTCGTGGGCACGGCCTGGCTGCGGATCCGGCGCAGCCGCGTCGCGATGGCGGCGCTGGTCGCGGTGTGCCTGATCGTGCTGTTCGCGATCCTCGCCCCGGTGCTGACCGGCATCGAGGGCTCCGACCCGTTCACCGCGCACACCGGCCCGGACTTCCTCGACGGCTTCACCACTCCCGGCCTGCCGCTGGACTACTACCGCTACCCGTCGGGCGAGCACTGGCTGGGCCTCGAACCCGGCCTCGGCCGCGACATCTTCGCGCGGATGGCCTACGGCGCACGGGTTTCGCTGACCATCGCGCTGCTGGCGACCGTCGTCTCAGTCGTGCTGGGCACCGTGCTCGGCGCGGCGGCCGGCTACTTCGGCGGCAAGACCGACATGGTCATCAGCCGGATCATGGACCTGTTCCTCGCGTTCCCGCACCTGCTGCTGGTGCTGTCGCTGACGCCGATCCTGCAGTCCCGGCTGCGCGGCACCGCGCTCGATTCGGGCAGCCTGATCCCGATCTCCTCGCTGGTGATCATCCTCGGCTTCTTCGGCTGGGCGTACCTCGCGCGCGTGGTGCGCGGCCAGGTGCTCTCGATCCGCGAGCAGGAATACGTCGAGGCGGCGAAGGCGTTCGGCGCGAGCCGCCGGTCGATCATCCTGAAGCAGATCATCCCGAACGTGCTGGGCGTCGTGCTCGTGTACGCGACCATGCTGATCCCGATCAACATCACCGCCGAGGCCGCGCTGTCGTTCCTCGGCGTCGGTGTGAAAGACCCGACGCCGTCCTGGGGCCAGATGCTCAACGCGGCACAGGCGGGCAACTGGTATCTCTCCGACCCCTGGTTCCTGGCGGTGCCCGCGGGCGCGCTGGCGATCAC
Source organism: Amycolatopsis sp. NPDC003676 (assembly GCF_053587275.1). Taxonomy (NCBI): domain Bacteria; kingdom Bacillati; phylum Actinomycetota; class Actinomycetes; order Pseudonocardiales; family Pseudonocardiaceae; genus Amycolatopsis; species Amycolatopsis sp. NPDC003676. The sequence goes on along the minus strand of NZ_JBSFNS010000006.1, from coordinate 104,948 downwards.
GGTCCTGGCTTTCAACCTGCTCGGCGACGCTGTCCGGGACGCACTCGACCCCAAGGCCTCCCGCCGCTGATTTCCCTTCTGCATAAGGAGTAGTTCGTGAAGAAAAGCACCACTGCGGCGGGAGTGCTGGCGCTCGCCGCCGGGCTCGCCTTGACCGCGTGCGGCGGCCCGAAACCCGCCGCGGGCGCGGGCAACGGGCAGCAGGACGTGACCAAACGCGCCGCCGTGAAGGTGGCCGAGGGGTCGACGGCGAAGGGCGGCGACATCCACGTCCTGATGTCGTCGGACTTCCAGACCCTCGACCCGGGCAACAGCAACTACGTCCAGACTGCCAACGTCGGCCAGCTGTACTACCGCACCCTGACCATGGCGAAGGAGACCTCCGGCAAGCCGCCGACGATCGTGCCCGACCTGGCGACGGACCTGGGCAAGGCGTCGGCGGACGGCCTGACCTGGACGTACACCCTGCGCCAGGGCCTCAAGTACGAGGACGGCACGCCGATCACCGCGCAGGACATCAAGTACGGCGTCGAGCGCACCTACGCGCGTGACGTATTCACCCAGGCCCCGCAGGAACTTGACTCCGCGCTGACCGACGACGGCTACAAGGGCCCGTACAAGGGCGGCGACTTCAAGGCCATCGACACCCCGGACGAGCACACGGTCGTCTTCCACCTGAAGCAGCCGTTCGCCGAGTTCCCCGCGCTGGTGTCGCGGTCGAACACCGCGCCGGTGCCGCAGGCGAAGGACACCAAACTCGACTACACGAACCACCCGGTGTCCAGCGGTCCGTACAAGATCGCTTCCTACGACCGCGGCCGCAGCCTGAAGCTGGTCCGCAACCCGAACTGGGACGCCGCGACCGACCCGAACCGCCCGGCGTTGCCCGACACGTTCACCTTCACGCTGTCGACCGCGCAGGCGACGATCAGCCAGCAGCTGCTGTCGAACGCGGACCCGACCGCGCTCACGCTGGACACCCAGGGCGCGCTGCAGCCGTCGGACATCGCGAAACTGTCCGCCGAGGACATCTCCAAGCGCACCGCCGCCGGTCTGCTCGGCTGCACTGACGTGCTGAACTTCAACACCACGACCATCACCGACCCGGACGTCCGCAAGGCGTTCGCGCTGGCGCTGGACCGCAACGCGATCCTGCTGCAGTACGGCGGCGAGCGGTTCGGCAACATCCCGCAGTCGTACATCAACGACGCGCAGAAGGGATATGTCGAGCAGCACACCGCACTGGACCCGAAGGGCCAGCCGAAGCTCGACGAGGCGAAGAAGCTGTTGCAGGGCAAGAACTATCCCAAGTCGCTGGTGTACGGGTATGCCGAGGCGTCTTCGAAGTACAAGGGTGTCGGCACCGTCCTGCAGCAGAACCTGAAGGCGCTGGGCGTCGACGTGCAGCTGCGCCCGATCCCGACCGCCAACTACTACACCGTGCTCGCCGGCGACCAGATGCCCGACATCGCGCGTTCCGGCTGGTGCGGCGGCGCGGACAGCGCGTCGGTGCGGTTCACGGTCGACCCGAACATCGGCCCGAGCCTCGACGGCAAGACCTACGGTTTCTCGAACATCCCGCGGTACTACGACGCCAAGCTGTCCGGCGACCTGTACCGGCTGCGCGGGCAGAACGGGTCCGCCGAGGAGCTGGGCCGCAAGTGGGCGACCGCGATGGACCAGATCATGCAGCAGTACCCGCTCGTGCCGCTGGTGCGCAACTACACCTACAGCGTGGTCGGGTCCAAGGTGCGCAACGCCCAAGTCGGCTACTTCTTCGGGTCCATCGACCTGTCGGCCGTCGGCGTCGGGCAGTAGCACCCCAGCGAGCACTCGAGCGAGCGCTCCAGTGACGAGAGAGGATTCCCCGGCGATGCGGTGTCCACAGTGGACCAGGCGGGTGCGGACGTGATCGGATTCCTGGCGCGGCGCGCGGCCGCGATGATCGTCCTGCTGGTCGTGATCAGCTTCGTCACGTTCGCGCTGTTCCAGATCGGCCCGGCCGATCCGGCCGCCGCCGCGTGCGGGCAGGAATGCACGCCGGAGCGGATCGACCAGGCCCGGATCGCGCTGGGCATGGACAAGCCGTTCTTCGTGCAATACCTGGACTACCTGTCCGGTTTCGTGCACAGCCGGATGATCGGAGCCCCCGGTGCGCTGACGGTGTGCGCGTGGCCGTGCCTCGGCAAGTCGTTCCAGACCAACGAAGCGGTGACCGACGTCCTTGCCCGCGCGCTGCCGTACACGGTGTCGATCGCGGTCGGCGCGGTTCTGCTGTGGACGGTCGCCGGGGTCTCGCTGGGTCTCCTCGCGGCGCTGCGCAAGGGGCGGGCCGCCGACAAGCTGATCGTCGGCGCCGCCTCGGGCGGAGTGTCGCTGCCGATCCCGGTGACGGGATTGTTGCTGCTGCTCGTGTTCGTGAGCACGCTGCACCTGCTTCCGTTCACCAGCAACGAGATCTCGTCGCCGTTCGGCCCGGCCGGACCGCTCGGCTGGTTCGGCAACTACCTCCTGCCGTGGGTGGCGCTGGCATTGTTGTTCAGCGCGCAGTACATCCGGATCACCCGGACCGCGATGCTGGAGACCTTCGGCGAGGACTTCATGCGCACGGCCAGGGCGATGGGGCTGCCGCGCCGGCGCGTCGTGTTCAAGCACGGCGTGCGGGCGGGCATCACCCCGATCGTCACCATGCTCGGCCTCGACATCGGCAGCCTGCTGGGCGGCGCGGTGCTGACCGAGCAGATCTTCTCCGTGCCGGGCGTCGGGTTCACCGCGGTGCACGCGGCGCAGTCCGGCGACCTGCCGGTGACGATGGCCATCACGATGGTGGCCGCGTTCTTCATCATCGTGGCCAACGTGGTCGTCGACCTCTGCTACGCGGTGATCGACCCCCGAGTGAGAGTCTGAGGGCACGTGTCTGCAACCGAAACGCCGCTGCTGGCGGTCCGCGATCTGCGCGTCAGTTTCCCGACCGACGACGGCGTCGTGCACGCGGTCAACGGGATGGACCTGACGCTCGGCAAAGGCGAGACGATCGGGCTGGTCGGGGAGTCGGGGTCCGGCAAGACCGTGACCAGCCAGGCGCTGCTGGGCCTGTTCAAAGGCTCGTCGGCGACGGTGACCGGGGAGATCCTGCTCGACGGGACGGACCTGAACACCCTCTCCGAACCCGCGATGCTGGCGTACCGGGGCAAGAAGATCTCGATGATCTTCCAGGACCCGCTGTCGGCGATGCATCCGTTCTACACCGTCGGTTCGCAGATCGCCGAGGTGTACCGGACGCACAACCGAGTGTCGCGCAAGGCCGCGGCCGAGGTCGCGATCGACATGCTGGGGCGAGTCGGCATCCCCGATCCGCGCCGTCGCGCGGCCGCGTACCCGCACGAGTTCTCCGGCGGGATGCGGCAGCGGGCGATGATCGCGATGGCGCTGGTGTGCGAGCCGGAGCTGCTCGTCGCGGACGAGCCGACCACGGCGCTGGACGTGACCGTGCAGGCGCAGATCCTGGACCTGATCGGCGAACTGCAGGCCGAGACCGGCACTGCGGTGATCATGGTGACGCACGATCTCGGCGTGGTGGCACAGGTATGTCACCGGGTCGCGGTGATGTACGGCGGGATGTGCATGGAGGTCGCGTCCGTCGGCGACCTCTTCGCCGCGCCCGGCCACCCCTACACCCAGGGCTTGCTGGCCTCGATGCCGTCGCTGGCGGAGGAAACCGGACGGCTGCGGCCGATCCCGGGCTTCCCGCCCGCGCTGCTCGACCTTCCCGCCGGCTGCTTGTTCGCCGACCGGTGCCCGCAGGCGTCGTCGGTGGCTGACGACCGGTGCCGTACGGAGGTGCCGTTGCTGTCCGGTGCCGGGCATCTGTCGCGGTGTCATCTCGGGGAGGCAGCGTGACCGAGCTGCTGGAGGTCCGGGACCTCGTGAAGCATTTCCCGGTGCGCTCCGGGCTGTTCCGTTCGGCGGGAGCGCTGAAGGCCGTGGACGGGATCAGCTTCTCGATCGGGGTCGGGCAGACGCTCGGCCTGGTCGGCGAATCCGGGTGCGGCAAGTCCACGACCGGCAGGCTGGTGATGCGCCTGCTGGACCCGACGTCGGGCAGCATCCGGCTGGCCGGGGAGGAAATCGGCGCCCTGCGCGGCGCAGCCCTGCAGGAATACCGGCGGCGGGTGCAGATCGTCTTCCAGAACCCGGCCTCGGCGCTGAACCCGCGCCAGTCGGTCGGCACCGCGATCGCCGCGCCGCTGCTCGCGCAGGGCATCACACCGCCTGGCGGGGTGAAGGCGCGGGTGCGGGACCTGATGGACCGGGTGGGCCTGCGGCCGGACCACTACAACCGGTTCCCGCACGAGTTCTCCGGCGGGCAGAAACAGCGGGTCGGCATCGCGCGGGCGCTGGCGCTGGACCCGCGGCTGATCGTCTGCGACGAGCCGGTGTCCGCTTTGGACGTTTCAGTGCAGGCGCAGGTGATCAACCTGCTGCAGGACATCCAGCAGGAGACCGGGGTGGCATATCTGTTTATCTCGCACGACCTGTCCGTGGTGCGCCACTTCGCCGACCAGGTGGCGGTGATGTACCTGGGACACCTGGCGGAACACGGCCCGACTTCGGAAGTCTTCGCGGCACCGCGCCATCCCTACACGCGGGCGCTGCTGTCGGCCGTGCCTTCTCCTTCGCCGGGCGCGGACCGCGCTGGCCGGATCCGGCTGGCTGGCGACTTGCCCAGCCCCTCGGACCCGCCGAGCGGTTGCGTCTTCCGGACCCGGTGCCCGGTTTACGCGGCGCTGGGGGAGCCGGAGCAGCGGTTGTGCCGGGAGCAGGTGCCCGTTTCCGCTTCGGGCGCGGCCTGCCACCACGTGGAAGCTTCTTTGTCTCTGTGAGGTGGTTTCCCCGGCTTTTCCGGCCGGGGAAACCCATTTCGCTCAGTTCGTGTGCGAGATTTCGATGTAGTGCTTGCCTTTCATGGGAATGCATTCGGCGCCGTCGACCGTGGGGTCCGGCGGCAGGGCGCGCAGAGCGTGGACACAATCGTCCGGGGTTTCGTACGGCCCTTTGTACTCGAGGTGGCTGGCGAACGCGGTGCCGCTGAGCACCAGAGAACCGCCGGTGACAGCGACGCAGACGGCAGCAGTGGCCCAGAATTTCCGCACGGTCATTTCGCTTCCTCCCGGTCGCGGCGATCATGCCGACCGCCCTCACTGCCATCCCTACCCTCTCCGATTCGCGCCGAACCGGTTCCTGCCTGTTCGGCTAGAAGGAATTGATCGAACGGGCACCGGACGCAACCCCTTGCCGGAACGGCAAGTTTCCGTGCCACCGCTGGGTGCGGCTGGCGAAACTGGGCCACATGATCACCGCATCCCGGCTGGTGCCGCGCTCGTTCGCGGCGCTTGCCCTGTCCCTCTTGCTCACTATCGGCACCGTGGCCTGCTCCGCCCCTCCTTCTTATGCCGTCGCCACCGAAAACGATCCCGCGTTCCAGAGCACCTTCCGGCACGAATTCGCCGACGTCAACGGCGTCCGCATGCACTACGTCACCGGCGGGAGCGGCAGCCCGGTCGTGTTGATCCACGGCTGGCCGCAGACCTGGTACGGCTGGTGGCCGGTCATGCCCGCGCTGGCGAAACACCACACCGTCTACGCGATCGACCTTCCCGGGCTGGGCGACAGCACCGGCACTCCGAGCGGATACGACAAAGCCACACTGGCGCGGTACGTGCACACCCTGATCGCCGAGCGACTGAAAATCCGGGACGCCGCCGTCATCGGCCACGATTTCGGTGCTGCAGTGGCATTCCAGTATGCCAGCCAATTTCCAGGCGATACTTCCCGGCTCGGCTATTTCGATCTGCCGTTGCCCGGCCCCGCGATCAATGCGGCTACTTACCGGACGTTGAGCTGGCACATCGCTTTCCACTCCCAACGCCGGGTTCCCGAAGCGGTAGTCGGCGATGACGTCCGCGAGTATCTCGCGCTGTTCTACCCGCAGGTTTCCTTTGGCGGTAAGGCATTCGGCGGCACCTCGGAGAAATCTCCGTTCACCGACGCCGAAATCAACGAGTACACCCGCACCTACAGCCAGCCCGCGGTCCTGTCCGGTGGCTTCGAGCTTTACCGGGCGCTGGACAAGGACGTCCGCGACACGGTGGCTGCGGCACCGGTGAAGGTGCCGACGTTGCTCCTGACCGCCCAGGGCCAGCTCGACGCGATCCGGGCGACTGTGGCTCCGCGGGTGACCGACATCGTCCAGGCGGCGGACGTGCCGCATGCGGGGCATTGGCTGGTCGAGGAGAATCCGCAGTTCGTGGCGGGGGAGGTGGAACGCTTCCTGGACCGTTAACCGCGGTGCTTGCGGCGGTAGACCAGGGTGGCGAAGACGTATGCGAGCGCGAGGACGCCGATACACCAGCCGAGGGCGGTCCAGATTTCAGCGCCGACTGGCTGCTGGGTCAGCAGACCGCGGATGGCGTTGACAATGGACGTCGTCGGCTGGTGTTCGGCGAAGGCGCGCACCGGCCCGGGCATGGTGCTCGTCGGGACGAAAGCCGAGCTGACGAACGGCAGGAAGATGAGCGGATAGGAGAACGCGCTCGCGCCGTCGCCCGATCTCGCGGTCAGGCCGGGGATGACGGCGAGCCAGGTCAGCGCCAGGATGAACAGGAGCAGGATCCCGGCGACCGCGAGCCAGGCCGGTATTCCCGCTCCGGAACGGAATCCCATCAGCACCGCGACGCCCACGACAATCGCGACCGAGACGAGGTTGGCGACCAGCGACGTCAGCACGTGTCCCCACAGGACGGCGGACCGGGCGATCGGCATGGACCGGAATCGCTCGAAGATGCCGCTCTGCAGGTCCTGGAACAGCCGGAACGCGGTGTAGGAGATGCCGGAGGCGACGGTGATGAGCAGGATGCCGGGCAGCAGGTAGGTCACATAGCTGACGGAACCGTGCTGGATCGCGCCGCCGAAGACGTAGACGAACATCAGCAGGAAGGCGATCGGCAGGACGGCGGTCGTGATGACGGTGTCCGGGCTGCGCGCGATGCGGCGCAAGGAGCGTCCTAACAGGACAACGGTGTCGGCGAAGAAGTGTTTGGTCATCAGTGCTCCTCGACGATCGCGAAGAAGACGTCTTCGAGCGTCGGCTGTTTCTCGACGTATTCGGCCCTTGCCGGCGGCAGCAGCTGCTTGAGTTCGGCGAGGGTGCCGTTCACGATGATCCGGCCATGGTGCAGGATCGCGATCCGGTCGGCGAGCTGCTCGGCCTCGTCCAGGTACTGGGTCGTGAGCAGCACGGTCGTGCCGTGCCCGGCGAGTTCCTTGACGGCCTGCCACACCTCGGCGCGCGCTCGCGGGTCGAGGCCGGTGGTCGGCTCGTCGAAGAAGACGACCGGCGGGTTCCCGATCAGGCTCATCGCGAGGTCGAGGCGGCGGCGCATGCCTCCCGAATACGTCGCCGCCCGCCGCGCGGCCGCGTCCTGCAAGGAGAACCGGGCGAGCAGATCGTCCGCGATCGGGCCTGGGTTTCGGAGGTGCCGCAACCGGGCGACGAGCACGAGATTCTCCCGGCCGGTGAGGATTTCGTCCACGGCTGCGAACTGTCCGGTGAGGCTGACGGATTCGCGTACCTCCGCCGAGTGCGCGGCGACGTCGAATCCGTTGACGCGTGCCGTTCCCGCGTCGGCCTTCAGCAGGGTGGCGAGGATGCGCACGACCGTCGTCTTGCCCGCCCCGTTCGAGCCGAGCAGCGCGAAGATGCTGCCCCGTGCCACGTCGAAGTCCACGCCGCGCAGCACAGGCAGCGTTTTGTACGATTTTTCCAGGCCGCGCACCCGGATCGCGGGTTCGGCGGGCTTGGCCATCGGCGGATTTCCTTTCTTGGCACGGCTGAACGGCCAGAACCTATCGGCGTTCTTCCGCGCCCGGGAAATTCCGCGGCTCGCCGCGTTGAGATATCCGTGCAGGTCAGGCTCGGCTTTTCGGTGCATCAGGAATAGGGTTATTGCAACGAGGAGGTCTGAGATGCCAGGGTCCCGGCTCACTCGCCGCGACCGGCGGGTCATCGCCGCCGGTCTGTCCGACGGGCTCGGCTACGCGGAGATCGCGCGCCGGCTGGCCCGGCCCACGTCCACGGTGAGCCGGGAAGTCGCGCGCAACGGCGGTCGTGCCGGGTACACGCCGGACGCTGCCCAGCAAGCTGCGAAACGGCGCGTGCACCACCGCAAACCCGGTGCTGTGCCAAGCCGTCCGGCGGAAACCTCGGTCGAGCAGCAGCTGGCCGCCACGCTGATCGGCACCGGCCTTCCCAGCATGGCCGGGAGAGTGCTCGCCGCGCTGCTCGTCACGGACGACACCGGGATGAGCGCCGCGGAGCTGGTTCGGCAGCTGCGGGTGAGCCCGGCGTCGATTTCCACCTCAGTCCGGTATCTCGAAGGCGAGGGGTTGCTTCGCCGGGAGCGGCCCCGGAGAGGCCGGGCGGAACGGTACGAGGTCGGTCCGGACGCGTGGTTTCAGGCGTTCCTCGCCAGCGCACAGCGGAATCACCAGCTCGCCGACACCGCGCGCCGCGGAGCCGCTCGTCTCGGCCGGTCGACTCCGGCCGGCGCGCGGCTGCACGCGCTGAGCCGGTTCCACCAGCAGCTCACCGACGACATCATCGAGCGGGCCCGGCATTGGCGATCCGTGCTCCACTCGCTGGAGCCGACCCGGCGAGACGTCAATCGGTCCAGCACTGCCGGATGAGGCGTTCCAGCTCGTCCAGATGACACCGGGCTTCCCGCGCCTGCTCGGCCTCGGCCGTGTCGAAGAGCTGCTCCAGTTCGAGGAGCGCGGCTTGCGCCCGCTGCGCTGGCGAGCTCGAGCCCGCCCAGGACTCGCTCCACTGGCCGGACCCTTCCCGGCTCACCGCGGACCGGAAGATCAGCTCTTCCACGGTATCCGTGGCCAGCTCGAGTTCAGCCGCCCAGGAGGTCAGCAACCCGACGTACTTTTCATAGACCGTGGGCCGCCATTCGTCGATCATCAGGTGCTGGCCGGTGTGCGTCGAGACCCACCGGCGGACCACGGCGTCCAGGATCGGGGCGTTGTCGGGGGAATGAGCGGCGGTGACGAACCGCAGGTACTTGGTGCCGAAAGCCACGCCCAGGTAGCGCAGCGGCTTGCCCGCCAGATCGCGGAAGGCCGCCAACCCGCCCTGCTCACGCGCGACGACGGCCACGTCCGCCAGCCGATCGACAGCGTCCGGGTTCTCGGTCAGCACGCGGGCGGTGCGCCAAGGGCCGTAACCGACACGTCCGTATCCCCAGATCATCGCGGCCAGGAACGAGCGTTCCGCACCCTCCGGGGTCGTCGCGTCCGCCGCGTGGCGGGTGGCTTCGGCCCGGTCGATGCGGTCGGGCAGGGCGTCGAGGAACGCGTGCTGGCTCGGGAAGTACCTGCGCCAAGCCTCGCGGGACCAGCGGATCGGTGGCTGAACCGGCTTGCCCTGTTCCCGCCAGCGCTGGACGGTGGTGGTCAATGCGGCAGGAACTGGTATCTCACCCGAAGCTGCTGCCATACGTGTCCCCTTGCGTAGATGACCGTGGTACTACACGGCAATCCATCTGACCACTGGGCCTCCCCGCCAGCGCGAGCCGCGGACCGGACAGAGAGCTTGGAACAGGGCTGATCCAAGACTCGGCGCTCGGGTGAAAGCAGGACCGCCTCCGCCGATTAGGTCTAGACATCCGATGGATGCCCGACTTACGCTCCCGGCCGTCACCGTTCGGTCACGGATCCGACAGGAGGACCGCCGTGTCGATTCCCGCGAGCCTGGCGCTTGCCGCGGTACTGGCGGCCGGGGGAACGGCCGCTCCCGCCGCTTCGGACACCACCGGCTGCCACGGGCCGATCCGCCCGGCGGCGATCCAGACCGTGCAGTCGTGCGACGGCATGGACCGGATCGTCGCCAAAGCCGCCGCGACCGTGCCGCGCGCCGGACAGGTCGCTTGGCAGCAGCGGCCGGTCACCGCGTTCACGCACTTCGGCATGAACACCTTCACCGACCGGGAATGGGGCTCCGGCGCGGAAAAGGAGTCGACGTTCGCGCCACCCGCAGTCGACACCGACCAGTGGATGCGGTCGATGAAGGCGGCGGGCGTCACGCAAGTGATGCTGACCGCGAAGCACCACGACGGGTTTGTTCTCTACCCGACGCGCTACACGAACCATTCCGTCGTCGCGAGCCCGTGGTGGATCACGCCCGGGTGCGCCGACGACGCGGTGACGAAGGCCCGTGCGGCGGCGCAGAACGGCCGGGTGCAGGATCCGTCCGCGTATTGGCAGGTCCGCACCGCCGGCTGCGCCAATCCGCGCGGGGACATCCTGCGCGATTACGTTGATTCGGCGCGGAAAGCCGGGCTGAAAGTCGGCGTGTACCTGTCGCCCGCGGACGGTGCCGAGTTGCCCGCGCAGTTCTTCGCTGACCAGGTGAAACGGGTCGAGGCGAAGGTCGCGGCGGGACAGCCGTTGAGCATCGAGGAGCAGGCGACCTACGACGACCGGGCGAACACGCCCGCCGGTCAGGGCCGATACGGCACGGGCAGCGCGGCGAAGGCCCGCACGATCCCGTCGCTGGTCCCGAACGACGACCGGGCCGCGGCGCTGGCGGCCGGGAAGCTGCCGAAGTTCACCGTCACCGAGGACGATTACAACACCTACTACCTGAACCAGATCTACGAGTTGTTCACCCAGTACGGCCCCATCGACGAGCTGTGGCTGGACGGGGCGAATCCGTGGCGGGGCAACGGGATCAGCGAGACCTACGACTTCACGACCTGGTTCCGGATGATCCACGCGCTGTCGCCGGACACGGTCACGTTCGCCGGACCGGCGGGCGTGCGCTGGGTGGGCAACGAGCAAGGCCAGGCCCGCCAGACCGAGTGGAGTTCATTGCCGACCACCGGCGATCCGAACACCGCGCACAACGAGGAGTTGTTCGTCGGCGGCGCGGAGGGCGCCGACCTCGGTTCGCGGCAGGTGCTCGCCGACCCGTCCGTGCGGTACCTGGAATGGGCGCCGGCCGAAGCTGACGTATCAATCCGGCCGGGCTGGTTCTACCACCCGGACGAACAGCCCAAGACACCCGCGCAGCTCGTCGATCTCTACCGCGCCTCGGTGGGACGCAACGCCTCGCTGCTGCTGAACGTTCCGCCCGGACCGGACGGCCGCGTCGCTCCGGCGGACAGCGCGGCGCTGGCGTCCTTCGGGCAGGCCATCGCGAGGACACAGGCGCAGAACCTCGCCGCCGGTGCGCGGGGACTGAACGCGGTCACGGATTCCTCGCTCACCACGTCGTGGTCGCCGCCGCATGGTGCGCTCGCCGGGACGATGGACGTCGTGCTGCCTTCGGAGGTCGCCTTTGACCAGATCCGGCTGGGGGAGGACATCACCCACGGCCAGCACATCGAAGGCGCGACCGTACAGGCCGAAGTGGACGGTGCCTGGCGCACGATCGCGACTGTCACCACCGTCGGCGCCAACCGTCTCGTCACCCTCCCGTCGCCGGTCACCGCCCGCCACCTGCGCGTGGTCGTCACGCAGTCGCGGGCGACGCCGTATCTGGCTACCTTCGCGTTGTACCGCACTGTCCCCGCCGCCTGAGAGGAAGTCATGACTCTACGCCGCAGAGTTTGGCTCGCCGCTGTCGTCGCGACGAGTGCCCTCGCCGTCGTCCAGCCGGCTGCTGCCAAGCCGGGTTCGGTGCCGGTCGTTTCCCCGACGCCGCAACAGATCAGCCGCGATGCCACTGACGTGTCGTTGCCGTCCACGGTGACGCTCGTAACGGACAAAACCACTGATGGCCCGGCCAAGGATCTGCTGATTTCGCTGTTGAAACAGCGCGGGGTGAAGAAGATCGGCAGTGGCGGATTCGTCATCCGACTTGCCAACGGCGGGGACGCGCCGACGCAGGCGGAGGGCTATTCGCTCGCCGTGCGGCGCGACGGGGTGACGATCAACGGCCGCGACGGCGCTGGACAGTACTACGGCGTGCAGACGCTGCGGCAGCTGTTTGTCCGAAGTGGACACGGCTGGGCGGTGAGCGGCGTCGCGGTACGGGACTGGCCGAACATGGCGCTGCGCGGGTCGATCGAAGGGTTCTACGGTCCACCGTGGACTAACGACGACCGCGTCCGCCAGCTCAAGTTCCTTGGCGAGACCAAGGCGAACACCTACATCTACAGCGCGAAAGACGACGCGTATCTGCGCGCGCAGTGGCGGGATCCGTATCCGCAGCAGGAGCTGGACGCGCTTGGCCAGCTTGTGCACACGGCGAACGCGAACCACGTCGACTTCACCTACGCCTTGTCTCCCGGCGTCTCGATCTGCTTCTCGTCGCCGCAAGATGTCGCTGCGGTGAAAGCGAAATTCCAGGCCGTGTACGACCTCGGGGTGCGGTCGTTCTCACTGCCGTTCGACGACATCTCGTACACCAAATGGAATTGCGCTGGCGACCAATCGGCGTTCGGGGCGCCCGGACAGGCTGCTGCGGGCAAGGCTCAAGTCTCGCTGCTCAACGAGATCACCAAGAACTTCGTGAAGAACCACGACGGCGTCCGTCCCTTGCAGACAGTTCCGACCGAATACAGCGACCTCAAGGATTCGTCGTACAAGACGCAGCTGCGGGAGAACCTCGACCCGTCCGTCGTCGTGCAATGGACCGGCACCGCGGTGGTGCCGCCGAGCGTGACGAACGACGAAGCTCAGCAGGTGTCCACAGTGTACGGACGGAAAGTGTTCCTCTGGGACAACTACCCGGTCAACGACTACGAGCAGTCCGCTGGACGGCTGCTGCTCGCGCCGTACGCGCATCGCGAAGCGGGACTGTCGAAATATCTCAACGGGATCGTCTCGAATCCGATGAACCAGGAAGCGGCCAGCGAGGTCGCCGAATTCGGGGTCGCCGATTTCTCCTGGAACGACGCGGGCTACTCGCCGGACCGGTCGTGGCCGCAGGCGCTGGGTCGGCTCGCGGGCGGCGACCCGCGGGCGACGGCGGCGCTGCAGGTGTTCGCGGATCTCGAACACCTGGCACCCGTCTTCGGGCCTACGCCGTGGCAGCCGCAGGCCCCGGTCCTCGCGGCCAAGGTGGCCGATTCCTGGCAGCAGTGGAACGGTGGCGATCACCGTTCGCTGGACAAACTGCGTTCGTACGCCGAACAGATCCGCAATGCTCCCACGGTAATCCGCGGCGGGCAGGTGCAGAGTGCTTTCGTCAGCGAGGCCGGTCCCTGGCTGGACGCGACCGCGCTGTGGGGCGACGCGATGGTGACCCGGCTCGACGCCCTCGCCGCGGCGACCCGCGGTGACGACGCCAAGGCCGAGCAACTGACCGCCGCCGCGGACGCGTTGGTCAAGCGGGCGGAGGCAGTGAAGACGGGCAATAGCAACCGGTGGGGCGTGCGACAGGCGCTCGTCGGCGATGGCGTCCTCGACGCGTTCCTCGTCCAGGTCCGCGCGGCGACGGTCGGCTGAGCGGGGGAGTGATGGACGTGAGCAGGAGGACTTTCCTCGGCGGCGCGGCCGCGGTCGCCGCGAGCACCGTGTTCGCCGGACCGGCGGGCGCGGCCGGACGTCGCGGGCTGAGCGTGTCCGGCGACCATTTTCTCTTGGACGGCAAGCCGTTCCAGATCGTGTCCGGCGCGATCCACTATTTCCGGTTGCGTCCGGACCAGTGGCACGACCGCCTGTCGCGGCTCAAAGCGCTCGGCCTCAACACTGTCGAGACCTATGTGGCCTGGAATTTCCACCAGCCGACGCCGGGCCGAGCCGATTTCCGCGGTCCTCGCGACCTCGTGGCGTTCATCCGCTTGGCCGGGGAACTCGGCTTCCAGGTCATCGTCCGCCCGAGCCCCTACATTTGCGCGGAATGGGAATTCGGCGGCCTGCCCGCCTGGCTGCTCGCGGACCGGAACATGGAACTGCGCTGCGCCGATCCGGCTTACCTCAAGGCCGTCGACGCGTGGTACGACCAGCTGATCCCGCAGCTCGAGCCGCTGGAAGCGCAGCACGGCGGACCGGTGGTGGCCGTGCAGATCGAAAACGAATACGGCAGCTACGGCAATGACACGAGCTATCTCGCGCACCTGCGGGACAGCCTGCGTTCGCGCGGAATGACGAGCCTTCTTTTCGTCGCCGACGGTGCTTCCGAATTCTTCATGCGCTTCGGCGAGCTGCCGGGCACTTTGGAAGTCGGAACCGGCGACGGCGATCCGGCCCCGAGCATCGCCGCACTGAAGGCTTTCCGGCCCGGAGCGCCGGTGATGATGGCCGAATACTGGGACGGCTGGTTCGACCACTGGGGCGACCCGCACCACACTACCGATGCCCAGGAAACCGCCGCCCACATCGACCAGCTGCTGGCTACGGGCGCGTCCGTGAACCTCTACATGGCCTGCGGCGGCACCAACTACGGCTTCACTGCTGGCGCCAACACGTCGGGTCTGCAATATCAGCCCACCGTGACCAGCTACGACTACGATTCCCCCGTTGGCGAAGCAGGCGACGTCGGCGCGAAGTTCGCCGCGCTGCAGGCGGTGATCACCAAATACACCAAACAACCCGTCGTCCCGCCGCCCGCCAGCTCGCCGCGCCTCCCGGCGCAAACCGTGACTCCCGCCGAGTCGGTGTCCCTTTTGGACTCGCTGCCCGCGCTGTCCACAGTGGTCCGATCGGCACAACCAGTGTCCATGGAACGACTGGGCCAGTCGACCGGCCTGATCCACTACCGCACGACCGTGCAAGGCCCGCATTCCGGCCCGCTCAGCATTCACGGACTGGCGGACCGGGCGCTGGTGTTCGTCGACGGCAAGCAGCTGGGCGTCCTGGACCGCAACCATCCGGACGCGACGCTGGATCTGAAACTCGAGAAACCGCGGACGCGGCTGGACATCCTGGTCGACGCCATGGGCCGGGTGAACTACGGGCCGTACCTCGCGGATCGCAAGGGCATCGACGGGTGGGTCGCGATGAACACCCAGCAGAAACTGTTCGGCTGGGAGATCCGGCCGCTGCCGCTGGACGACCTGTCGAAGCTGCGCTTCTCCTCCGGCTCGCCCGGCGCCGGCCCGGCTTTTCACCGCGCGACCGCGGTGATCGCCGACCCGGCGGACGGTTTCGTCGCCCTGCCCGGGTGGGAGAAGGGCATCGTGTGGCTGAACGGCTTCAACCTTGGCCGGTACTGGAAGATCGGGCCGCAGAAGACGTTGTACGCGCCGAAGTCGTTGTGGCGGAGGGGGAAGAACGAACTGGTGGTGCTGGAACTGCACCAGCCGGGGTCGACGATCGAGATCCGTCCGGAGGCCGACCTGGGCTGAACGGGAGCCGAAGGTCCGCGACGCGCCGTGGACTGACTAGTGCACGGTGAGGTGCCGAGCCTCGGTGACCCCTTCTCGGCGTCGAGTCCAAAATGGACCCTCCCACCGCTCTTCCGCCCGATAGACCTCGCGTCGTTGCCGAAGGTAGGCGTCGAACCGGCGGCGCAGCTGGTGCCGGTGCCGGGCGGAATCGACCTGCCCGGTCACGATCAGCTCCGCGGCGGCCAGTCCGGACTCGATCGCCAGCGTGACTCCGGCGCTGCTGAGCGGATCGAGCGCCATCGCCGCGTCCCCGGCGGCGAGCCAGCCCCGGCCCGCGCTCGGGGTGAGGAGGTGGGAGCGGGCATCGCGGACGATCAGGGACGGTTCGTTGCGCGGGACGTCGAGGTGGCGGGTGTCCCGGAGGGCGGCCAACCATCCTATCGGCCTGGCCCAGCCTTCGCGGCGGACCAGGTCGGCGTCGGACAACAGGGCGAGCGTCAGCCGGCCGCCGGGTTGCGGAGAGGCGTACCACCAGCCGTTTTCCGCCGCTTCGAGCACGACATGCCTGCGTGCGGCTGGATCCGGCACGGTCGCGGCGACGCCGATCAGCCGGTCGGCGAAACAACGCCGGGCCCCTTGCGCGGTGGCGAACGCGGCGCGGCGGCCGGTGGCGTCGACTACGACGTCCGCGGTCAGGCGGGTGCCATGGCAGGTGAGCGACCAGCCCTTCGCGGTGCTGCTGGCGGAGGACCAGCGGCCGTGGACCAGAACGGCCCCGGCGGCGACCGCGGCGGCGCGCAGCATCCGGTCGAACCGGGTGCGGTCGAGGTGCCAGCCTGGGCCTAGTCCGTCGAGGAGGTAGTCGCGGTATTCGAGGTCGGCGGAGCCCCAGGCCGAGGCGGTGCCCAGGGAACGCAGGTGGTCGCGGTCGAGGGCGGCGGTGCTGAGGCCGAGGCGGGCGAGCGCGCCGGAGATCGAGGGCGGCACGGATTCTCCGGCGGCCCCCAGGGACGCGGCGCTCAGGGGCACGGTGAGCGAGGAATTGGTTGCCGCACAAGGGGACCCGGCCGCAGCGGGAGCAGAATCGCCGTTTCCGCGGCGAACGAGTACGAGCGTCGCATCGATACCGGCCGCCTCGCCTTCCCGCGATGGACCGGCCGCTCTGCCCTCCGACGAGGAACCGGCCGCCCCGCCGTCCCGCGATGGACCGGCCGCCTCGCCCTCTGACGAGAGACCTGCCGCCCCGCCCTCCCCCGAGGACGCGGCCGGATCGACCACCACGACCTCGCACCCCGCTCGCCGCAGCGCGATCGCGGCGCTCGTTCCGGCCGGTCCCGCCCCGAGCACCGCGACCCTAGGCATGGTTGTGGTCGTCGAGAACGTATCCGGGCCGGGGCAGCGTCCGCCGCACCTCGACGTACCGCGGTTCCGGCGGCTGGGTGTCGTCGGCGGGCCGGAGCCGGGTGTTGCGGGCGACGAAGCCGAGTTCGTGCCAGTGCTGGGCCATTCCCAGGTTGTCGGCGAACGCCACGTAGCCCTTCGCCGTCTGGTCGCGGATCGTGCCGACCCAGCCGACGTGGTTCCACTCGGAAGACCCGGGCTTGTCGCGCCGGGCGTAGACGAACATCGGGCGGTGCGCCGGCCACCACCAGAGGTAGTGCTCGTCGACCTTCAACACCGAGCAGGTGTTGAAATCCCCTTGCCACGGAACGGAAAGGTACTTCGTCACGTCGCCGGGTTCGAGGCCGCGCGCGGGGTCGGCGATCAGGCTCAGCCGGCCTGCTTCGACCGGCAGGTGCGGGACCGGGCGGAGCCGGAACGGCGCCGCATAGACCGCCGGGACGCGCGAGAGCCACGACATCTCGATCCCGGGCGCGAACGGCGGGCCGCAGCAGTTGCCCAGCGCCGCTTCGGTCAGGTGATGGCCTGGCCGCCGTTCCGCTTCGGAGCCGGGGTTCGGGGGCTGGTCGGCCGTCAGGAAATTGCCGTCGGCCCATTGGCTGAGCAGGAAGTACTGGGTCTCGGTGAGGGAGTGGAACTTCGCGGTCAGCTGGCTGTCGTTGGCGGCGTCCTCGCCGACGATGTAGGGCATCATCCGGTAGCCGGTTTTGGCCGAGGCAAGCGTGTTGGGCGTGCTGGGCGGGCGCAGGACCTCGAAAAGCCGACGGCGGATCTGGTCGTAGCGCGGGTCTTTCGTGCCGAGCCGGGCCAGGTCGAAGGTGTGCACCTTGGGCGGGACCGCCACCACCCACGGGAGCACGACCGCGCGGCGCAGGATCGGTTCGATCTCCGTCGGGTAGTGCGGCTGGTAGGTCTTCTGCCACTGGCCGTTGTCGTAGAGGTCCGGGCGCAGGCCGGTGAACCGGACGGCCGTGTCGAAGATCGTGTCGTAGAGGGTGACCACGTTGACGATCTCGGGCGCGTAGGCGGGCGGCGCGACGATCGCCCACGCCTTGTCGTCGAGGCGGACCTCCTGTTCCGGGCCCAGCACGGTGCCGTGCTGGCCGAGCACGCGCACGACGAGCGTCGCGGACACCGGGCCGTCGGAGACGTCGTCCCACCAGCCGTCGTTGTTGTCGTCGTCGGGGATGCTCGGCTCGGCGTCGGTGGAGTAGGAGATCCCGGAGCCGCCGAGCAGGAGCAGGCCGCCGTCCTTGGCGACCGTGATCCGCCCGAGCGTGGTGATCCGCTGCCTCGCCGGGTCCGGGCCGTCCGGCGGGAACGTGCTCCGGCCGTGCCCGTCGTTGCGGTCGAACTCGCCGATCCGGGTGCCGCGGCCGCTCACCGTGCGCGGGCCGGGGTCGATGATGAGCTTTTTGCGCGCCTCGCCCTGGACGTCCTCGTTGCGCAGCGGATGCCCGGCCGGGTAGCCGGTCTCGCCGATCCGGTCCTGGATCCGGTACCAGGACGCCTTTTTGTTCGCGAGATGCGCGGTCCAGACGATGTCGACGATCGTCGCGGTGCTGCCGTCGGACAACGGGAGCCGGGTGCCGATCGTGAGCGGTTCCTGCCGGTCGGCGGCGTAGAGGGCGAAGGTCGCGGCCTGTTTGCGGAGCCGGCCGTGCCGGTCCCGGAAACCGGCCGGTTCGAAGGGCAGGTCGCCCTCGCTTGCGCGGGGGAGCCGCCCGATCCCGTCCGGGGGCAGGTAGTAGTCCTCGGTGCTGTCTCCCGGACCGGTGTTGCCGAGCCTCGCGAAGCCGATCGCCGGGAAGATCGACACCGAACGGCCGAGCTGGGCCAGCGGTTCAGACATCGTCCGCCTCCGTTCTCGTCTCGGGCCGGTTCTCCTGGATCCGGCGCAGGGTGGCGGCGAGCGTCGGCGATCCGCCTTTTCGCCTGCCCGTGGCCAAATCCGCGACGAGCTGATCGAGTTCCTGCGGTTTCCGGCGGTCTTTCACCGGCAGGTAACGGAAAGCCGGTCCTGCTGTTGGATCGTCCGCGGTGTGGCTCTCGGCGGCGACCGGGGTCTGCATGAGCTCGGCGGCGAGCGACGGAAGGCTCACCCGCATTGCCGGGACGACGCCGGTGAAGAAGAGATCCCGGTCGCCTCTCAGCGCTTTCTGCAGATCGTCGACCAGCACGCTGTACGCGTGGTCGAACAGGTCACTGAGCGCGGCCGCCGTCGGGTTTTCGTACTTCGCCTTGGCGGGATTGGCGATCATCGGATACGTCGGGGGCAACGGGACGGTGCCGTCGGCGATCGCCTTGAACTTGAAGTAATGCGACATTTCGAGCGGCGTGCCCAATACCGGTCCGTAAGTGCCGTCGGCGCGCGGGCCGTAGTACTCGTACTGGCCCCACGGCTCGCGGACCCGGTATTTCGGATCGTCCAGTTCCCCGCTCATGTCGGCGCCTTCGCCCTGTTCGACGATCTCGTTGACCGCCTTTTTCGCGGACTCCAGATCCTTCACGAGGACGACCGTTCCGCCGCTGTTGCCGAAGTTCCACTGTTCGCTTTGCCGCGTGACGTCGTAGGTGCGCCCGGGCGTGCGGTCGTATTCCTCGAGTTTCTTCAGGATCGCCGAGTACAGCTGGCCGACGGTCGAGAAATCCTCTTCCTGCGCGACCGCGTCCGGCTGGGCAGGTTGCTCGATTCGCATGAAGGTGCTGCGGAACAGCTCCGGCGACGCCGCCATGAGCTGCAGATACGGCCCGCCGTCCTCGGCGTCCTCGGAAAGGTAGGCGGGATAGCTCGGCGGAAACGGATGTGCCGCTCCTGCCTCGGTGACCAGGGTCGGCGTGCCGCCGACTGCGTTGAGCAGGTTCGCGGCCAGATTGAGGTGGAGCATTTCCTCGAGCGCGACCCCGCGTACGAATTGGTAGGCCGAGGAAGCCTTGTCTTTGATCGAGTACATCGCGGTGAGATAAGGCGGAATGGTGGCGAACTCCACGCGCAAGGCGATGTCCAGCAGTTCTCGAAGTGTCTTGCCGTGCGGTTGCCTCGGAATGAGGTAGCGACGTTCGGACACGGTTACGGCAGTCATGGCGACTCCCTCTCGATTGCGCCAGCGGCGATACCGGGCAATTTCGCACGACGGCGACCCCCTGCCCGTGCTGGCGACCCTAGCAGCGGCCGGATCGGCCATCCAACGTCCGAACGGGCGCACTTCGGCATGGCTTATTTGGTAAAGAAGCGCAGACGACCTAATGGTCAGGGAAGCTCTAAGGTGTTCTTATCGGGAAATCGGTTCCGCGAGGTGGGTTTCTTTTGGCGCGGCGGATTAATTGGTCTTTACGCGATGCTGGAGACCGGATTGGCGGTTTCGGCTAGGCTGGCGCGGGACTGACAGGGGAGGTCAGGGTGAAGGGGTTCACGACGCCGGGCAAACCGGTGGACGTCGCGAAGGTGTTTCCGGAGCTGGCCGGGCTGGCGCGGACCACGGTGCGGCTGCATCCGTGGCAAGACGCGGTGACGGTGCGGGATTCGTCGCTGGGCGGGCCGTTGCTGTGGCCCGCGGACGAGGCGTGGCCGGTGTGCACGGTCGACCATCCTGATTCGCGGCCGCTGCCCAGCGCGGAGGGAAAGCGGCTGCAGCGGCGGCAGGAGGAGATTCGCGCGGAGAAGAACGAGTACCCATACCTCGGGCCGCACCCCCTCGACGAAGAGTTCGCGAGGCTGGAGACCAGCATCCGCGAACTGCGGCGCGTCGATTTCGCGGACGATCCGGCCGCGGCGCTGCCCATGGCGCCGATCGCGCAGTTCTACCGGCGGGACATCCCGGAGCTGCCGTTTCCCGACGGGACCGACGTATGCCAGGTGCTGTGGTGCCCGACCGATCACGAGCCGCACTACGGTCCGCGGCCGCTGGTGCGGTGGCGCGATTCCCCGAGCGTGACCGAGGTCCGCGTGGCGCCGGAGCCGGACCTCGGCCTCAGCGACGAGGAAAGCCTGCCGTCGCCCTGCCGGATCTCGCCGGAGCGGGTGACGGAGTTCCCGCACTGGGACGATCTGCCCTCCGCGCGGCTGCGGGCCCGGATCGAGGAGTGGGAGAAGGGGAAGGACCGGACGTACTACGAGCATCTGTCGGTCGCGCCGGGCTCGAAGGTCGGCGGCTGGATCGGCTGGGTGCAGTACCCGCGGTGGCCGGAATGCGAGCGCGGGCATCGCATGGACCACCTGCTGACGGTTTCGTCGGCCGAGAGTGCCAGCGGGGGCTGGGAAACCTGGATGCCGCTCGAGGAGCAGGCTGCGGCGACCTTCGTGAAGCGGGTGGAGTTCGCGCTGGTCGACGGCGTTACGACCAGCCGGGAGATCGGGCTCGACGAGGAGTTCGACACGACCGCGGCCTACAGCACTTTCAGCGGCACGACGGCCGCGGTGGCGCCGGAAACGGTGAAGGAGCGCGTCATCCCCGCCGACCGGAGCGGGGCCGGCCGCCTGGACCTGATGCTGGGCGACGTCGGAGACGTGTACGTCTTCGTGTGCGCGGTCTGCCCGGACCGGCCCGTCGGAGTCGAATTCCAGTGTCACTGACCGGCGTCGGCCCGCGTCACTGATCCCCGGCGAGGTTCTCGATCGCCCGTTTGCGGCTGTGGTCGAACACGATCGAACTGCGGAACTGCACGACCTCCTTGCGGCTGCTGAGGTCCTCGACGAGGAACGTGTGCAGCCGGGAGACGTCCGGGACCGCGACGTGCAGCAGGAAATCGTCGCCGCCGGCGAGGACGAAGACGGCCATCACCTCCGGCATCGCCAGCGCCTCGCGGCGGAAGCGGTCGATGATCGGCTGACTGAGCGGGCGGATCTGCGCGAACACCATGGCCTGCACCGACCTGCCCAGCGCGGGCAGGTCGACCTCGGCGTGGAACCCGGTCAGCACCTGGCGGGCCTGCAGCCTGCCGATGCGCTCGGAACAGGTGGACGCCGCGACGCCGACGCGTTCGGCGAGGTCGCGCATCGGGATCCGGGCGTCCTGCTGGAGTTCGTGGACGATGCGGCTGTCGATCCGATCCAGGTTCGGGATTCCAGGCATTTGCCGAACATATCACTGCTGCTGCGCCTCAACGATCGACAGAAGAGGCAGGCTGGCGTTCGTGAACCGAACAGAGAGTTTCGCTGGTGAAGCACTGCAGGTCGTCCGCGGCGCGAGGTCGGGAGTCGCGATCGCCGTCGCGATCCACTCGACAGCGAGGGGACCGGCGATCGGCGGCTGCCGGATCAAGGAGTATCCGTCGTGGCGGGACGGGGTGGACGACGCGCTGCGACTGTCGGCGGCGATGACGATGAAGTGCGCGCTGGCCGGACTTCCTTACGGGGGCGGCAAAACTGTCGCGGTCCTGCCCGCGGAGGGAGTGCGGCGGCCGGACCTGATCGCCGACATCGCCGAAGCGATCGCCGCGCTGGGCGGGCGCTACCGCACGGGGCCGGACATCGGGTCGACGTCCGAGGACATGGCGGAGATCCACCGCCTCGCGCACGGCTGGGCGTTCTGCCGTCCGGAAGCCCAGGGCGGCAGCGGAACGTCGAGCGCGGCGACCGCACGGGGAGTCTTGGCGGCGCTTCAGGCCGGTGTCGCGCCGGGTTCGGTCGCGGGCTTGCGGGCGGGCGTGATCGGATTCGGGAGCGTCGGACGGCTCATCTGCAAGTCGCTGCTCGCGCGCGGGGCGGAGGTCGTCGTGACGGACGTCGACGGCGGGCTTCGGCCGGTCGCGGAGCGGCTCGGCGCGACCTGGACGACGAAGGACCTCGTGCGGGAGCGGCTGGACATTCTCGTGCCTGCCGCGACGGGCGGCCTGCTGACGGCGGAGTCGGCGGCGGCTTGCGGGGCGTCGCTGATCGTGGGACCGGCGAACAATCAGCTCGCCGCCGAGGAGGTCGCGACGGTGTTGCGGGACCGGGGGATCACGTGGATCCCGGACGTTGTCGCGAGTGCGGGCGGGATTGTCCACGCGGTCGGCCGCGAGGAACTCGGGATGGACGAAGCCGCGGCGAACGCGAAGATCGACGCGATCGCGGACACGACAACTGCGGTGCTGTCGCGCGCCCGCGAGCGGGGGTTGACGACGGTGCGGGCCGCGCGCGAACTGGCGGCCGGGCTCGGTTGAGCGGAGCGGCTAAGGCTCCGGGACGCGTCCCGGAGCCTTAGCCGCTGTTTTCCGTTTCCGCTGGATCAGTACCAATGGGCGCGGCCGCCGATTCGGCGTCCGGTCCCGCCGAGCACCGCCAGTATCGCGCCGATCACCACCAGGGCGATCCCGATGCTCCACAAAATCTGGATCGAGGTGATGAACCCGATCACGAGGAGAATGACGCCGAGAACAATCACGGGTAAACCTCGTCTTCCTTCTCTCAGTGGGGAATGAGGCGTGCTCACTGCCGGATACCCTCACTCGGTCGAGTGAAACATGGGATCGCTGGGCAATTCCGCGGCCGCGGCCATTCGCGCCGCGTGAATTTGTCACCACATTGCTCGGAGAGAAGGCGGGAGATCAGGCAAATGGCGTAAGGAAGGGGGTCGGCATTAATGCCGCGGGTTGAACCGGACGAAGCGGATTGATCGTCGCTCGCCTGCGTCGCGGCCGAAGGACGGGCATCATGGTGAGGTGCCTCCCGCCTGCCCGGCCGGGCAGGGGCGACCGACGACGGGACCATGACGATGGACGAGCCGACCGATCCCGGCAGCGACCCGGTGCGCGAGTTCCGCGTCGAGCGCGCGGATCGGCCCCCGGCCGCGGTGCTGACGGTGTACGGCGAGGTCGACATGGTCACCGCGCCGCTGCTGACCGCCGCGGTCGACGAGGTGCTGGCCGCGGCTCCGCCGGTGCTGGTGGTGGATCTCGCCGCGGTGGAATTCCTGGCTTCGGCCGGGCTCACCGCGCTGGTGACCATGACGCAGGACCGGGCGGCGCGCGCCGTCCTGCGGATCGTCGCGTCCGGCCGGGCCACGGTGCGGCCCATCCAGCTCACTGGACTGGAACAGAGCCTTCCCCTGTATCCGACGGTCGAAGCGGCGCTGGCCGGGTCCTGACCGCGGGCGTCTCTTTCGGACAGACGCGACGGGTGAACCGGGCCGGGACCGGGTAACCGGGCGGGGAGAAAGAGGTTCCGGGGCGTACGCGCTCTGCGAAGAGCCCGTCGAACGGGGAGAACATGCGCATCGGCTACACCTTGATGACTGAACAGACCGGGCCGCGCGAGCTGGTCGGCTGCGCGACCGCCGCCGAGCGGGCCGGATTCGATTTCGCCGCCTGCAGCGACCACTATTCGCCGTGGCTGGCCGAACAGGGCCACGCGCCGTACGCGTGGAGCGTGCTCGGCGCGGTGGCGCAGGCGACCGAGCGGATCGAGCTCATGACGCTCGTGACCTGCCCGACCATGCGCTACCACCCCGTGGTGGTGGCGCAGAAGGCCGCGACCGTGCAACTGCTGTCCGACGGCCGGTTCACCCTCGGGCTCGGCTCGGGGGAGAACCTGAACGAGCACGTCGTGGGCCAGGGCTGGCCGTCGGTGTCGGTGCGGCACGACCGGCTCGCCGAGGCGGTGCAGATCATCGGCGGCCTGTTCGACGGCGGCACGTTCACCTACACCGGCCGGCATTTCCAGGCCGACGGCGCGAAGCTGTGGGACCTGTCCCCGACGCGGGTGCCGATCGCGATCGCCGTGTCCGGCCCGAAATCGGTGCAGCGCTTCGCGCCGGTGGCCGACGCGATGGTGGCGGTCGAGCCGAACGCGGAGCTGTGCACGGAATGGGACCACGACCGGATCGGGCCGCCGGCGCGCAAGATCGGCCAGCTGCCGGTCAGCTGGGACCCGGACCGCGGCGCGGCGATCCGGCGCGCGCACGAGCAGTTCCGCTGGTTCGGCTCGGGATGGCCGGTGAACGCGGAGCTGCCGGGCACGCGGGCGTTCGACGCGGCGACGCAGTATGTGAGCGAGGACGACGTGGCGGCGGGGATCCCGTGCGGGCCGGACGCTGGTCCGATTGTGGACGCGGTGAAGGAGTTCGAGCAGGCTGGGTTCACGGATCTGGCGTTGGTGCAGATTGGTGGGGCGGAGCAGCAGCCGGGCTTTGTGGAGTTCGCGGAGCGGGAGTTGCTGCCCGCGTTGCGGTAAAGGTCCACTGTAGACGAAAGGGCCCGGGTGCCGAGGCACCCGGGCCCATAGACGCACGTCACGGATGTCGCAGCAACGCCCCGAATCCGTCGGCCAGGTCGAGCCGTTCGTCCATCACCACGACGTCCGCCCCGACGGCCACCGCCGCGTACGGCAGGGCCTCGTCGGCGCGGCGGCGGGCCGGGTCGTCCGCGCCGAGGGCGTCCAGTCGCGGCTTCGCCACGCCGACCTGGGTCGGTTCCGGGCCGGTGTACACGCTGGCCTCGCCGGAGTCTCCGACCAGCAACGTCGCCACGTTCGACTCCGCCAGCGCGGCGGTGACGGCGGACAACCCGCTGACCGCCAGCGCCGATTCGCGCCCGGCGTCGGCGCGGAAGCGGTCGGCCAGGTCGTCCAGTTCGCGCAACCGTTGTCCGGTAAGCAGTTCGTGCACCGCTCGGTCCAGCTCCGCACGGTCGGCACCGGAGGCTCGGCCGCCCGCGTCGACCTCCGCGGCGAGCGAGCGGGCCGGTTCCGGAAGGCGTTCGTGCAGTTCGGTGCGGGCCTGGACTTCGCCGGCCAGGACGATCGCTCGCGGCCGCACGCGTTCGGCGGCCTTCGCGACGTGGTCGGCGACTTCCGAGAGGTTGCGGTGCGTGGTCTGCTCGGCGTGCGACTGGATGTCGCGGTGCGCGGGACCGCCGCCGCGGACCTTGTGCACCGGGTGTTCCTGCCCGTGCACGGTCTCGGTTTCCACGCTGCCGTCGGGCCGGTGCACCTCGATGTCGGCGCCGGTCCGGTCGACCAGCACCACCAGATGCGCGGGTGCCTCTTCGAGGTGGCTCACCGTCGGCAGGAAGTACGGCAGCGCCGAGTAGCGCGCCTCCTGCGCCGGCGGCGGGGCCGCGAGCCGCCGGTCGAGCAGCACGGTGCCGTGCGCGGCGACGATGGTGCGTCCGGCCCGTCCGACCGGCGGCGTACTTTCTTCCACGGCGCGAAGAGCCGCCTCGACGGTCGGCCGGTCCGCGCCCTGGTCTTCGAGCGCCGCCTCGATCTCCTTGAGCCGCAACCGCAATTGCTTGGCCGCGTCCTCGGTGTCGTGCGATTCGTCGAAGTGCACCGAGACGAACGGTCCGTCGGTCAGCAGCGCGCGCAGTTCGTGTGTGTCCATTTCTTCCTCCCAACGTCCGGGAAAGTCTCACCGGGTCCGGGGCAGCTCGGGCGAGGCGGTGTCCAGCGGCACCGCGCCGGAGCGGACGAGACCCAGCTGCACGGTCTGCCGCCGCCCGAGCTTCTGCAGCGCCCAGTCGGCGGCCGTGCGCAGGCGGTTTCCCGGCAGGGACAGCAGATGGTAGCCGCGGGTCACGAGCCGGGCGGGAAGCCCGGCCAGCGGGATGTGCAGCGGATTGGCCGCGCCCTGGCCCGAGCCGAGGTCGACGGCGAAACCGAGATCGCGGTGCCGGTACCGGCGCGAGCGGCCGACGCCGAGCGATGCGGCGACGTTGCTTCCGGCCAGTTTCCCTTGCCGCTGCGCGTGTTGCGCGGTCATCGGCGTGGTCTCGCCGGGCCGGGTCAGGTCCGGTACCGCCGCCGCGTCGCCACAAGCGAGAACGTCGTCGCGGCCGGGCACGTTCAGCTCCGGCGTGACGACCAGCCTGCCCTTCACGGTTTCCAAACCCAGGTCGGACACCAGCGGATCAGGCCGGACGCCCACGCACCACACGAGCGTGTGCGTCGGCACCGCGTCGCCAGTGGTCAGCGTGACGCCTTCGACGTCCGCCCGGTCCACCGAGGTCTTCATCCGGACCTCGACGCCGCGCTCGCGCAGCACCCGGTCGGCGGTGGCGCCGAGCCGAGGGTCCAACTCGGGCAGTACGCGTTCGGCGATGTCCAGCAGCAGCCAGCGAATCGGCTGTCCGTCGAGTTCCGGGTGGCGGCGCGCGAGGTCGGCGGTGAACTCCGGGCCTTGCGCGGCGACCTCCGTGCCGGTGTAGCCCGCGCCGACGACGACGAACGTGCACCGGGCGTCGCGCTCGGCCCGGTCGTCGGTCGCGGCCGCCAGTTCGATCTGGCGGGTGACGTGGTCGCGCAGGTACAACGCTTCGGGCAGGCCCCGGAAACCGTGCGCGCATTCGGCGACCCCGGGGATCGGCAGCAGCTTGTTGACGCTGCCCGCCGCGAGGATCAGCCGGTCGTACTCCAGTTTCCCCTTGCGGTCCTCCGGGTCGGTGAACGTCACGGTGCGGGCGTCGAAGTCGACCGATTCCGCGGTGCCCAGCACCAGCCGCACGCCGCGCAGAGTGTCCGGAATGGACACTGCGACGTGCCGGGGGTCGACGATCCCGCTGGCCACCTCCGGCAGCAGCGGCAGGTACAGGAAATAGTCGGTCGGGTTCAGCACGACGATCTCGGCGCGGTCGCCTAGCGTGCGCAGCAGTTTTCGCGCCGCGTGGTATCCGGCGAACCCGCCGCCGACGATCACGACTCGCATGGGCGCCTCCTTTCCTCTCGACGGGTACCCGGCGCGCGGCCGGGCAATCGCGCCGGTTTCGTCCCGGCGCGCCCCGGGCACCCGGTGCCGGTACCCGCTTGCGAGGAGGAGCGAATGAGCAGCACGATCACCGAAATCGTGGACGTCGACGTCCCGGTGTCGACCGCGTACAACCAGTGGACGCAGTTCGAATCGTTCCCCGAGTTCATGGAGGGCGTGGAGGAGATCCGCCAGCTCGACGCGACGCACACGCACTGGGTCACCCGGTTCGGCGGCGTCGGGCGGGAGTTCGACGCGACCATCACCGAGCAGCACCCGGACGAACGGGTCGCGTGGCGCTCGGATTCCGGGCCGGACCACGCCGGGGTGATCACGTTCCACCGGCTGGCCGACACGAAGACCCGGGTCACCGCGCAGATGGAGCTCGACCCGGAAGGGTTCGCCGAGAACGCCGCCGACAAGCTCGGAATCCTGGACCGGCGCGTGAAGGGGGACATGCTGCGGTTCAAGCAGTTCATCGAGCAGCGCGGACGCGAAACGGGGTCCTGGCGCGGCGACGTCGAACCCCCGGGCTGAGGCGGTTTTCCCCGCGGTTCCACGGCGTTTTCCGTCGCGGAACCGCGGGGCTGTCGTGGGACACCGCACAAGCGGCATGGCCCGGCCGGACGGCGGGTAACCGGGCGGCGACGGACGCCGTTCAGAGAGGAGACCAGCATGGCCCGCGTGGCAGTGCTCGTGGACGAAATGACCGAGGACGACGAATTCCTGGTGCCGTGCGAGCGGTTGCGCTCGGCCGGGCACGAGGCGGTGGTCGTCGGCCTGGAGCGGGGCAAGAAGCTGACCGCCTTGCACGGCACCAAAATCACTACTGACCAGGCCGTGGACGAGGTCGGCGCGGCGGACTTCGACGCGGTCGTGGTGCCCGGCGGGTACTCGCCGGACAAGATTCGCACCAGCGAGCCGATGGTCGCGCTGGTCCGGGAAACGGCCGCCGCGGGCAAGCCGGTCGCAGCCGTCTGCCACGGCCCTTGGCTGCTCGCCGAATCCGGGCTCGCGCGCGGCCGGACGGTCACTTCGTGGCCGTCGCTGCAGACTGACCTGCGCAACGCGGGTGCGGAGTGGGTTGATCGCGAGGTCGTGACGGATGACGGCGTCATCACGTCGCGTAATCCCGACGACCTGCCCGCGTTTTGCGACGCGCTGCTCGAGCGGCTGAAGTAGGCCTCAGGACAGCGCGAAGCGAATGCCGAAGTGGTTGAGCGTCGCGGGGAGCCGCCCCGGCTGCAGGTCGGCGGCGGTGCCTCGCGGCGCGAAGCCCGCTTGTTGCAGTAGCGCGGCGAGCAGGGTCGAGGCGGTGAAGAGCACGATGTCGCGGCCCGGGCACACGCCGGGCCCGGCGCTGAACGGCACGAGCGCCGGGTTGGCTTCGGCCCGGCCGTCCAGCCAGATGTCCGGGGCGAAGGAATTCGCGTACGGCAACGTTTCCGGGTCGCGGTGGAAGAACGGCGTGTAGATCAGGAATGTCGTTTCCGCCGGACCCCACGCGGTGTCCTCGGTGCTTTCGCGCAGCAGCGCAGGAGTCGTCGGCCAGAGCCGGATGGACTCCAGAACGCAGGCACGCAAGTACGGAAGCTGTTGTGGCTTCAAGAGATCCGCTTCGGCGACTTCGCGCCGGGCTTCGGCCAGCTCGTCGGGATGTGTTGCGAGCAAAGCGAGTGCGCGAAGAGTGGCGATCGCGGCGGCGTCGA
The DNA here is from genome assembly GCF_053587275.1 of Amycolatopsis sp. NPDC003676. Lineage (NCBI taxonomy): Bacteria > Bacillati > Actinomycetota > Actinomycetes > Pseudonocardiales > Pseudonocardiaceae > Amycolatopsis > Amycolatopsis sp. NPDC003676. Next base: position 75,839 of record NZ_JBSFNS010000006.1, on the reverse strand, counting down.
AAGCGAACAGCCAGTGCGGGACTTGGCCGGTCGGATCGACGTCCGGGTCGGCCGGTTGTTTCGCCATCGCGGCGCCGAGGCTGCCGGGGCGGTCCAGGCCGAGCTGACGGTCGAGAAGGGACTGGAACTGACGGCGCTGGTCGTCCCGGCGCGGGTGCGCGAACGCCCAGTTGGCGTCGAGCCGCAACTGGTCGAGGAGGTCGGTGACGCGCCGGTCGGCGGTGGTGTCGCCGCCGAGCACGATCTTGCGGATGATCGTCCAGAAGTGCTCGGTGAACTGGGTCGCGTCGAGGTCCGGAAACCCGGAGAGCATTTCGTGCGCTTCGGTGCGGATGGTTTCCGCCCAGGACCCGGCGAGTTCGTGCGCGGCGCGGCCGGGTTCGAGGACGGTTTCGTTGAGTTTCCTTCGCCGGGCGCGGGTGGCGCCGCTGGAGATCAGGGCGCCGTGCGGCTGGAAATGGCGCAGGGCCGCGGCTTTGTCGGTGGTGTCCGGGCTGAACGGACTGGGCGTGCCGGCCAGCAGCGCGCCGACGTGGTTCGCGTCCAGCACCAGGCGGAACGACCGGCCGGGGACCGGCAGGTCGAGCGGGCCGGGGCCGTAGCGTTCGCCGAGGTCGTGCAGCAGACGGATCGCCGAACTGTCGACCCGCAGTTTCTGTGCCGCGGCCATCGCGCGGGGGCGGCGTTTGATCAGGCCGATGCCGACGGTGGGGGCGACCACCCGCGCGACGATGCGCCCGGTGTCACGGACCGACGCGCGCTGCGGGCGGATGTCGGCCGGGGGCAGTTCGGACAAGTCCGGGCTCGCGGTCGCGCGGGTGGTCGCCATGCTGTTCGGGTACCCGCGTCGGTTCGGGCGAAACCTGGGCGCGGGAACACTGGCTTCCGCTCCGGCGGCGCGACCTGGACAGTCCATTATGGATAGTGAGTAGTTGCTGGCATGGAACGGTTTCGACCTCCGGGCGGTCGCTTGTGTCCGGGCGCCGGGGACTGTCCACTGTTCACCTTGCGTCCGGCGAGATCGATGCTTCGGCAGGTGGAGGGCAGTGCGGCGGGCGCGGCACTGCGGTAGGGTCGGGCCAGGAGCGGTTCAGCCCACGTGCCGTCGCCTGACCAATGCGGCCCGTTTGCCTCGGGCCCAGGGCCGGGTCGCCAGCGTCGGCCCGGTCTCGCATCTGCGAGGAGGGCTCCATGGTGCATGAAACGCTTTCGTATCTGCCGGGGACACCGGCGAGAACTCTGATCACCGCCACCGCGGGCGAAACCGTCGTCGCGGTCTCCGGAGAACTGGACCTCCGCTCCACCGCCCGGCTGCGCGCGATGCTGGCCGAGGAATTGGCACTGCGTCCGCCTGCTCTGATCGCCGACGTCTCCGCCTTGACGTTCTGCTCGGTCAGCGGGCTGGAAGTGCTGACCGACACCGCCCGGGCGGCGGACGCGGCGGGCGTCGCGTTCGCCGTGGTCGCTGGGCAGCGCGCGGTGCTGCGGCCGCTGCGCATTCTCGGGCTCGACCGGGAGTTCCGGGTGGTCGAACGCCTTGCCGACGCCGTCGATGCGGGTGCCGCCGCTCGGAGCGTCGCGGCCGAGGTCGGCTAGCTGTTCCGTTTTGGCCCGGCCCTTCCGGAGATCCGGCGGGCCGGGCCAGAACGCTGTCCGCGAGCGTGGCGAAACGAGGGGCGCCGCGTCCGGTCCCGGATCCGAGTACTTTGGCAGGCGCTTGCCGGACAGTCCGGGCTGGCGGGGAGGAATCGTGGAAGGCGGAAACGGGTCGGCGGTCGACTACTCGGCCGTGGTGCGGCTGAGCGGCGATCCGGCCGAATTGCGCGCCGAAGTGGGCGAAGCGCTGTCGGCGGAGCCGAGGATGGTGGTCTTCGAGCTGAGCGAGCTGACCTCGTTCTCGAGCCAGGACCTCGCCGCGCTGCGCAAGACCGCCGAGCCGAGCGAAGCGGTGTTCGCCTGCCGCGAGGGCGGAGTGGCCCGCCGGGTGCTCGAAGACGAGGGCGTGCCGGTCGCCGATTCCGCGTCCGCGGCGCTGGCTTTCGAGGACGAGTCGCTGCGGCCCTCCGGCGGGCAGTTCCGGACGCTCACCGAGATGCTCCTGGCCGCGCGGACCGTCGGCGAGGTCCTGGAGCTGATCGTGGACGCGACCGCGTCGCTGGTGCCCGCCGCCGAACTGGTGTCGATCACGCTGCGCGCGCCGGACGGGACCTTCCACACCGCCGCCTACACCGACCCGGCGGCCGCCGACCTGGACCGGCTGCAGTACCGGCTGGGCGAGGGCCCCTGCCACGACGCCGCCATCCCGAACCGGCCCGAATTCCTCGAAAGCGCCGACCTGCGCAGTGACGCACAGTGGCCGCGATGGGCTCCGGAGGCTGCCGAGGCCGGCTGGCGCGCCGTACTGGCGACCGCGCTGGTCGACGACGCCGTGTCGCGGTTTTCCGGCGCGCTCAACCTCTACTCCCGCACTCCCGGCGGCCTGACGGACGCCGACCGTGACGTCGTGCTGCTCCTGGCCAGCCACGCGACCCTCGCGGTGGCCGAAACGGACGCGGTCACCCGGAGCGAACTGCACCAGGCGCAGCTGCGGCGCGCGCTGGACAGCCGGGACGTGATCGGCCAGGCCAAGGGCATCATCATGGCGCGCCGGGGCCTGGACGCGGAGGAGGCGTTCGACCTGCTGCGGCGCACTTCGCAGCAGCTGAACGTGAAGCTGGTGCACCTGGCGGGGACTCTTGCCTCCCGGCACGAGGAGCTGGACGGGCCGGCCGCGCAGCTGGGAGAGCCGGACCCGGTGTGAGGGCCGACGCCAGCGACTCGAGGCGGCGCCTTCGGCGTGGTGGTTTACGTCTGTCCAGGCCGAGAGCTTCCGCTTCCGGGCCGGGGCCGGGGCCGGGGCGGGCCGAGCCGGGTCGGTCCGGTCGGCGGGTGCGGTGTGCGGTACGTGAGGGGAACCCTGAGGGAATCAGATTCCCTCAGGGTTCCCCTCACGTACCGGGGCGGCGGGTTGGGCGACGAGGACCAGGAGGCTGGATGTCCACCGAAACGAGTACCGGCCGCGAGGCCGCGTCGGGTTCGCGCGGCAAGCGGGTCCGGGTGACCGACGTCGTGGAGGAGACCGCCGACGCGCGCTCGTTCGTCGTGGAGCCGGTCGGGGACGCCGCGTTCGGCTACCGCGCGGGGCAGTTCCTGACCGTCCGGGTCCCGGACGCCGGAACGGGGTCCGCGCGCTGCTACTCGCTGTCGAGTTCGCCGCACTGCGATGAGGCGATGAAGTTCACCGTCAAGCGCGTACGGGGCGGGCACGGGTCGAACTGGCTGTGCGACACGGTCGCGGCCGGGGACGAACTCGACGTGCTCCCGCCCGCCGGGACCTTCACGCCCGCGTCGCTGGACCAGCCGGCGGTGCTGGTCGCGGGCGGCAGCGGGATCACGCCGGTGATCGCCATCGCGAAGTCGATCCTGTTCGGCGGCAGCGGGAACGTCGTGCTGATCTACGCGAACCGGGACGAGGCGTCGGTGATCTTCGCCGGAGAACTGGCCGCGCTCGAGAGCAAGTTTCCCGATCGCTTCACCGTGATCCACCTCTTGGAGTCACTGCAGGGCTATCCCAGTCGGAACCTGTTGACGGTGCTGCTGCGTCCGTTCGCTGGCCGCGACGTCTACCTGTGCGGACCGGAACCGTTGATGGACCTGGCGGCGGACGTCTGCGCCGGAATCCCCGGGACCCGGGTGCACTCGGAGCGATTCCTTTCCCTGCAGCAAGATCCGTTCGCCGACGAGCCGGAGTCCGGGACCGGCGAGGTCGCGTGCACCGTGCGGGCCTCGCTCGACGGGGAGGACCACGTCGTGCCCTGGAACGCCGGGCAGAAACTCCTCGACGCCCTCCTGGCCGCGGGCGTCGACGCGCCGTACTCGTGCCGCGAAGGCGCCTGTAGCGCGTGCGTGTGCGCGTTGACGGACGGAAAGGTGAACCTGGCGCGCAACGAGATTCTCACCGAAGACGACCTCGCCGACGGCTACATCCTGGCGTGCCAGGCGGAACCGGTCAGCGACGAGATCGCCATCGAGTACTGAGGCCGCTGTTCCACTCATCAGGAGACCGGGGCCGATCCGGCTTCCTGGTTGGCAAGCTCGACCCACTGCGAAAATCGAGGAGCCCCCATGCCGAATCCCGTGCTCGACAACATCGAGGCGATCGCCGACGAACTCCGGGCCGCTGCTGAGGAAGGCGAGGCGCTCGGCCGCCTTCCCGACGACATGGCCAAGCGGCTCAAGCAGGCGGGCATCATCCGTTTGCTGCAGCGCAAGAAGTACAACGGCTATGAAGCGCACCCGCGCGAGTTCGCCGAGACGGTCATGAAGACTGCGAGCATCTACGGATCGGCGGGCTGGGTGGGCGGCATCGTCGGCGTCCACCCGTGGCAGCTGGCCTTCGCGGATCCGAAGGTGCAGGAAGAAATCCTGGGCGAGGACACCGATACCTGGCAGGCGTCGCCGTACATGCCCGCCGGGGTCGCGGTTCCGGCGGACGGCGGTTTCGTGCTGAACGGCCGCTGGCAGTTCTCGTCGGGCACCGACCACTGCGACTGGATCTTTCTCGGCGCGATGCTCGGCGGCCAGGACGGCCAGCCGCTGATGCCGCCGCACAGCATGCACGTGATCCTGCCGCGGTCGGACTACGAGATCATCGACGGTTCCTGGGACGTCGTCGGCCTGCGCGGCACCGGCAGCAAGGACATCGTGGTCAAGGACGCGTTCGTCCCGGCGTACCGGGTGATGGACGCGGACAAAGTCATCGACGGCTCCGCGGCGAGGGAGTACGGCGTCACCGAGACGCTGTACAAGATGCCGTGGTCGACGATCTTCCCGCTGGGCATCACTTCGGCCACCATCGGCATTTGCGAGGGCGTGCTGGCCGCCGGGGTCGAGTACCAGCGCAACCGCGTCGGCGCGACCGGCACCCTCGTCAAGGACGACCCGTACGTGCTGCACGCGCTCAGCGATTCGGCCTCGGAGATCGACGCCGCGCGCCAGCAGCTTCTGTCCAATGTGGACCGGGTGTGGGACAAGGTCGACCGGGGCGAGGAGATCGACTTCGCCACCCGCGCCCAGATCCGCCGCGATCAGGCCCGCGCGGCGTGGCGAGCGGTCCGCGCCGCCGACGAGATCTTCGACCGCGCCGGCGGGAACGCGTTGCGGATGGACAACCCGCTGCAGCGCTTCTGGCGCGACGCGCACGCCGGCCTGCACCACGCGATCCACGTCACCAGCACCACCTACCACGCCGCCGCGCTGGCGTCGCTGAACGTCGAAGTCCCGCAGGGTCCCCTGCGCGTGATGATCTGAGAAAGGAACCCCGTCATGAGCGAAATCAAGGGACTCGGCTACGTCCGGGTCATCGCCACCGACCTGGAGCGCTGGCGCGAACTCGGCTTCGACGTGCTCGGTTTCGCGCCGGGCTTCGGCGAGGAGAAGGACGCGCTGCACTTCCGGATGGACGAGCGTCCGTCCCGGATCACCGTCGAGCACGGTGACGCGGATCGGGTGACGGCGGTCGGCTGGGAAGTGCGGGACGCTCCGGCATTGCGCAGGCTTCGTGCGACGCTCGAAGACTCTGGCGTGGAGTGCACGCCGATGTCGCAGGAACTCGCGGACCGGCGCAAGGTCGAGGCTGGCTTCTCCGCGAAGGATCCGGGCGGCACGCCGCTGGAGTTTTTCCACGGGCCGGTGCTCGAACACAGCCCGGTGGTGACCAAGTACGCCCACAAGTTCGTCACCGGCGCGCAGGGCCTCGGCCACGTGGTCATGCCGACCACCAGCTTCGACGAGTCCTTCGAGTTCTACACCGAGACGCTCGGCTTCCTGTCGCGCGGCGCGTTCCGGATGCCCGGCCCGCCGGAAGCAGGCCCGCTGCGGATCCGGTTCCTCGGGGTCAACCAGCGCCACCACAGCCTGGCGATCATGCCGAGCCTGGAAGGCCGCGACCCCGGCCTGATCCACGTCATGGTCGAGGTCGATTCGCTCGACGCGGTCGGCCGCGCCTACGACCAGGTGCTGGCGCGCGATTTCCCGGTGTCCTCCACGCTCGGGCGGCACACCAACGACAAGATGATCTCGTTCTACGTGCGGGTCCCCGGCGGCTGGGACATCGAGTACGGCTACGGCGGCCAGCCCGTCGACGAAACCTATTACACCGCCGAGGAAATCACCGCGGACAGCTACTGGGGCCACGAATGGCTCTGGATGAAGGAAATGAAGGAAGCGCAGAAGGCCGCCGAGCGCGTGGAAGCCTGAACCGCCTGCCGCATCGAGGGACGGGAACAACGTGGAAAACTCTTTCGACGCAGTCGTCGTCGGGGCCGGGATCGCCGGTCTTTACGCGGTGCACAAACTGCGTGCCCGCGGAATGCGGGTGCGGGGCTTCGAAAGCGCGGCCGGAGTGGGCGGAACCTGGTACCACAACCGGTATCCCGGTGCGCGCTGCGACGTCGAAAGCATCGACTATTCCTACTCGTTCGACGAAGAACTGCAGCAGGAATGGACGTGGAGCGAGCGGTTCGCGGCCCAGGACGAGATCCTGCGCTATCTCGGCCACGTCGCGGACCGGCACGACCTGCGCTCGGCGTACGAGTTCTCGACCCGGGTGACGGCGGCGGATTACGACGAGCGGTCCGGGCGGTGGACGATCGGCACCGACACCGCCCGGACCGTCAGCGCGCGTTTTCTCGTGCTGGCCACCGGTGTTCTGTCGGCTACCAATATGCCGGAGATTCCGGGGCGGGACAGTTTCGCGGGCGAGCTGTACCACACGGGTGCCTGGCCGCACCATGGTGTGGAGTTCGAAGGCAAGCGCGTCGGCGTGATCGGGACCGGGTCTTCGGGAATCCAAACGATCCCGGTCGTCGCCGAAACCGCGGCGCAGGTGACGGTTTTCCAGCGCAGCCCCAACTATTCGATTCCCGCGCGGAACCGGCCGCTGACGCCCGAGTTCATCGCGGAAATCAAAGCCGGTTATCCCGAACGGCGGCGTTTGTCGCGGATCAGCGGCGGCGGCACGCCCAACAGCCCGCACCCGCGCGGCGCGCTCGAGGTCGACGCCGCCGAGCGGACCCGGATCTACGACCAGTGGTGGCAGCGCGGGGGATACCTGTTCGCCAAGGCTTTCCCCGACCAGACCACGAATCTCGCGGCCAACGACACCGCCCGCGAGTACGTCGAAGCCAAGATCCGCGAACTCGTGCACGACCCGGAGATCGCTGAGCAGCTCATCCCGGACGACCATCCGATCGGCACGAAACGCATCGTCACCGACAGCGGCTATTTCGAGGCGTACAACCGGGAAAACGTCGAGCTGGTCAACCTCCGGCGCACGCCGATCACCGAGATCACTCCAGACGGTGTCCGCACGTCGGGCGGTCTGCACGAACTCGACATGCTGATCTTCGCCACCGGTTTCGACGCGATGACCGGTTCGCTGTCCCGCATCGACATCCGCGGCCGGGACGGGCGCACGCTGCGCGAAGAATGGTCGGCAGGGCCGCGCACCTACCTCGGACTGGCGGTTTCCGGATTTCCCAACCTGTTCGTCGTCAACGGGCCGGGCAGCCCGAGCGTGCTGGCGAACATGGTGCTGACCGCCGAACAGCACGTGGACTGGATCGCGTCCTGTGTGGACTATCTCGACGAGCACCGCGCGACGACGATCGAGGCGAGCGAGGACGCCGTCGCGGAATGGGTGGCCACGTGCAACGCCAACGCGGCGGCGACGTTGTTCCCGGCCGCCAACTCCTGGTACCTCGGCGCGAACATTCCCGGCAAGCCCCGGGTGTTCATGCCGTATGTCGGAGGGCTCGGCAAGTACCGCGCGATCTGCGACGAGGTCGCGTCCGACGGGTACCGCGGGTTCGTCCTCGACGCTCCCGTCGCCGAGGTGACGGCGATGCTCGCCGGGCTGGCGGACTTCCCGGACGTGACCCAGCACGATCCCGCGGAGTTGCGGGCGCTCATTCGCTCCCGTCGCGCACCACTGACGCACCAGCCCGCGATGCGGATCGCGGAGGATCGCGTGATTCCAGGGCCCGGCGGCGACCTGACCCTGCGCATCTATGCGCCGAACCACGAAGGGCCGCTTCCGGTGGTGGTCTTCGCGCACGGCGGCGGTTTCGTGTTCTGCGACCTCGACAGCCACGACGAGTTCTGCCGTTCCATGGCCGATGCGGTCGAGGCCGTGGTGATCGCGGTCGACTACCGGCTGGCCCCGGAACATCCCGGTCCCGCCGCGATGGAGGACGTGTACGCGGCGGTGGTCTGGGCTGCCGAGCACGCCGCTGAGTACGGGGGAGACCCAGCCCGGATCGGCGTAGCAGGCGACAGTGCGGGCGGCAACCTGGCCGCGACAGTGTGCCTCGCGGCGCGCGACCGCGGCGGCCCGCGCATCGCCGCGCAAGTCCTGCTGTACCCGGTGATCGACGACGATTTCGCCACCGAGTCCTACCAGCGCTACGGCGAGGGCTACTACAACACCGAGACCGCGATGCGGTGGTACTGGGCGCAATACGCGCCGAACGGAACCGACAGCCCGTACCTGGTGCCGACGCGGGCGGAGTCGCTTGTGGACCTTCCTCCCGCAGTGGTCGCGACCGCGGAACTGGATCCCTTGTGCACCGCCGGAGACGACTATGCAGCGCGCTTGCGGGACGCCGGGGTAGCAGTCACCGCGCACCGGTTCGAGGGCTTGTTCCACGGCTTCCTGACGATCCCGGCGTTGTCCCTGACCGAACCCGCGCGCGAGAAGCTCTGGCAGATGATGCGGGACCTCCTGGCTTAGGAAGGGTTGATCCATGACGACCGACAAGCTGCGTCCCGTCCCGGCCGCCGCCATCACCGAATGGCACGAGACCGCGGACGTGGTCGTCGCCGGGTACGGCATCGCCGGCGTGTCCGCGGCGATCGAGGCCGCGAGGTCCGGCGCGCAGGTGCTGATCCTGGAACGCACGAGCGGCTGGGGCGGCGCGGCGGCGCTGGCCGGCGGTTTCGTGTACCTCGGCGGCGGCACTCCGCTCCAGCGCGCCCTCGGGTTCGAGGACACGGCGGAGAACATGGAGAAGTTCCTGCTCGCGGCCGTCGGCCCGGGCGCCGACGCGGCCAAGATCGCCGACTACTGCCGCGGCAGCCTGGAACACTACGACTGGCTCGTCGGCAACGGCGTGCCGTTTCGCGAAGCGCTCTGGGACGAACCGGGTTGGGAACCGCCGCACGATGAAGGCCTGGCCTACTCCGGCGGCGAGAACGCGGCTCCGTTCAACGCCGTCGCCAGCCCCGCACCACGCGGACACGTGCCGCAGATGCGCGACAAGCGCACGGGGGAGCGGGGCGGCGGCTACATGCTGATGAAGCCGCTCGCCGAGACCGCCGAAGCGCTCGGCGTGCGGGTTTCCTACGACGTCCGCCTGAGCCGTCTCATCGTGGACGGTTCGCGAGTCGTCGGCGTGCTTGCCCGGCGCTACGGCCGCGAGATCGCCGTCCGTGCGGACCTCGGCGTCGTGCTGGCGACCGGCGGATTCGCCTACTCCGAGCAGATGGTCGCCGACCACGCACCGCGGCTGATCGGCCGTCCCGGTGCTGCTATCGAGGAACACGACGGCGTCGGCATCCTGGCCGCGACCGCGTTCGGCGCGGCGACCGCGCACATGGACGCCACCGAAGTCGCCTTCTTCGGCGACCCGCAGATGCTGGCGCGCGGCATCCTCGTCAACGGCCAGGGCCAGCGCTACGTCACCGAAGACACCTATCCCGGCCGGATCGGCCAGGCAACCCTGTTCCACCAAGACAACCAGGCATTCCTGGTGATCGACGAACGCGCACACGAGGAAGCCCTCGCGACCGAAACCGCAACGCCGATCTTCCGCGTGCCGCCAACCTGGGCCGCCGAGACCGTCGCCGAGTTAGAGGCCGACATGGGCCTGCCGGAACTGGCGCTGCAGACCACAGTCGAGTTCTACAACACCTATGCCGCGCTTGGCCGAGACCCGCTGTTCGGCAAGAAACCAGAGTGGCTGCGTCCGCTCACCGGCGCAGTCGCCGCCTTCGACCTACGGGGCGCCACCGCCGGATTCCCTCTGGGCGGCTTGCGGACCGACCTGGACTCCCGGGTCCTGCACGTATCCGGCGCGCCGATCCCGGGCCTGTTCGCCGCCGGACGCTGTACGGCAGGCATCTGCACCGGCGGTTACGTCAGCGGCGCTTCACTAGGAGACGGCAGCTTCTACGGCCGCCGGGCCGGACTCGCCGCGGCTAAAGGAGAAGTCGAATGACCAACCCGTCGGACCCCACGCGGATGCGGACCGTCCTGGGCCATTTCGCCACCGGCGTCGTGGCGATCACCGGCATCGACCCGGACACGGGCGCACCGGTCGGCCTGGCGGCGAACTCGTTCACGTCGGTGTCGCTCGACCCGCCGCTGGTCGCGTTCTGCGTGGCCGCGACCAGCACGTCGTGGCCACGAGTGCGTGCCGCGGGCTGCTACGCGATCAGCATCCTGTCCGAATCCCAGGAAGCGGTGTGCCGGAGCTTGGCGGCTCGCGGTGTCGACAAGTTCGCCGGAATCGACTGGACGCCGTCGCCCTCGGGCGCCCCGGTGGTCACCGATTCCCTGGCCTGGATCGAAGCGGAACTCGACACCGAGCACGAGGCAGGCGACCACACGATCGTCGTCTCCCGCGTACGGCATCTGCACTCGTCGGACCAAGAGCCACTGGTCTTCTTCCGCGGCCGCTACGGACGCATCAACGTGCCCGCCTGAGAGCGTCCGCTGATCGGGAAGTCCGCCCGACCGGCACCGATCCCGCTGGCAAAGTCGAGCCATGACCGCCGAATCCGCTCCCGAACTCCGCGAACTCCCCACCGAACACGGCGTCCTGCGCTACCGCGAAGCCGGCGACGGCCCACCGCTGGTGCTGCTGCACGGTTCCGGCCCCGGCGTGACAGGCTGGCGCAACTTCGGCGCCAACCTGCCCACCTTCGCCCCGCACTACCGCACCATCGTGCTGGAGTTCCCAGGCTTCGGCGTCAGCGACGATTTCGGCGCCGCCCACCCCATGCAGTCCGCCAGCACCGCCGTCCGCGCGCTGCTAGACGGTCTCTCACTGGACCGCGTGCGCCTGATCGGCAATTCCATGGGCGGCTTCGTAGCAACGGACTTCGCCCTAGCGTCCCCCGAACGCGTCGAACGCTTGGTCACAATCGGCGGCATCGGCACCCCGATCTTCAGCTCGCACCCCGGCGAAGGCATCGTCCGCCTGAGCGAATTCGTAGAAAACCCCACCCGCGCCGCCCTAATCGCTTGGCTGCGCTCGATGGTCTACGACCAATCCATGGTCACTGAGGAACTGATCGAGGAACGCTGGACCCAAGCAACAGACCCCGGCACCCTGGAAAACTCCCGCCGCATGTACGGCACCGCAGCCCTAGCCGCAATGGCGGCCGCCGCACGCAGCGCGGAAACCCCGTCCTGGGCGCAGCTGCGCCGCCTGGATGTCCCGACCCTGGTCACCTGGGGCCGTGACGACCGCGTGAGCCCGATCGACATGTCCCTGCTCCCCCTGCGCACCCTGCCACAGGGCGAAATCCACATCTTCCCGAACTGCGGCCACTGGGTCATGATCGAACAAAAGGCCGCCTGGGAATCCACCGTCCTAGCCTTCCTACGCCGCTGACACCGGCTGGCCGCTTCTCTGAACTTGCCCCGCCCCGGCCCCTGAAACCCAACTTGCCCACCACGCGGGATCGCGCCGGCATAAAAGCGATCCCGCACGCGACGACGAAGTCGGCGCCAAAAACACAGGAGCAACGTGAAAAACAAAGTCCCCACCCCAACACCAGCCAAAAACAAAACCGTAGACCTCCTGGTAATCGGCTCCGGCACCGGCCTAGCCGCAGCCCTAGCTGCCCACGAACGCGGCCTCAACACCCTCGTCGTAGAAAAAACCACCTACGTAGGCGGCTCAACAGCCCGCTCCGGCGGCGCGTTCTGGATCCCCGGAAACCCCACCCTGCCCGACACTGGCCCCAACGCAGCAGCCGACGCAACCACCTACCTAAACGCAGTAGTCGGAAATTCAGCCCCACCCGAACGCGCCCGCGCCTACCTAAAACACGGCGCCGCCGCAGTAGACATGCTCCGCCGCACCACCCCCATGCGATTCTTCTGGGCCAAGGGCTACTCCGACTACCACCCAGAAAAACCAGGCGGCCGCCCAGAAGGCCGAACCTGCGAATGCCGCCCCTTCAACGCCTCCGTGCTCGGCGACGAACGCCCCAGACTCCGCCCCGGTGTAATGGAGGCCCCAGTCCCCATGCCAGTAACCGGCGCAGACTACAAGTGGATGAACCTAGTAGCCCGCAAGCCACTCAAAGCACTGCCGCGCATTTTCGCCCGAGCCGCACTAGGCATAGGCGGCATGCTAATCGGCCGCGACTACCTGGCAGGCGGCCAAGCACTAGCAGCCGGAATGTTCGCAGGCGTGCTCCGCGCAGGAATCCCCGTGTGGACAGAAACGAGCCTGGTCCGCCTGCTTCAAGACGACGACCGAGTCACCGGAGCCATCCTGCGCCAAGGAGACAAGGAAGTCACCGTCCTGGCCCGACGCGGCGTAGTCCTGGCCGCAGGCGGCTTCGACCACGACATCGAGGCACGGCACAAGTTCCAGTCGCCACGACTAGGCGACCACGCCAGCCTAGGCTCGGAAGGCAACACCGGCGACGCCATCCTCGCCGGCCAGGAACTCGGCGCAGACACCGCTTTGATGGACCAGGCTTGGTGGTTCCCGGCATTCGCCCCCGTCCCAGGCGGTGCCCCGGCAGTCATGCTGGCCGAACGCTCGCTGCCAGGCTCGTTCATCGTCGACCAGAACGGAAAACGGTTCATCAACGAGGCGATCGACTACATGTCCTTCGGCCAGGAAATCCTGGCCCGCGAACGGGCAGGAACCCCGGTCGAGGAAATGTGGCTGGTCTTCGACCAACGCTACCGAGACAGCTACATCATGGCCGGCCGCTGCTTCCCCCGACAGCCGCTCCCGGAATCGTGGTACCGAGCCGGAATCGCCCACAAATCAGAAAATCTAGGCACCCTCGCCGCCGCGATAGGCGTGCCCGCGGCTGAGTTCGAGAACACCTTCCAGCAATTCAACGCGCACGCCGCCGCCGGAAAAGACCCCGACTTCGGCCGAGGCGACAGCGCCTACGACCGCTACTACGGCGACCCCACCATCGGCCCCAACCCGAACCTGGCCCCGCTGCGCCGCGCCCCGTACTACGCGGTGAAGGTAGTCCTGAGCGACCTAGGCACCTGCGGCGGCCTGGTCGCCGACGAACACGCCCGAGTCCTGCGCGAGGACGGCGAAGCGGTCGATGGTTTGTACGCGATCGGAAACACCGCGGCCAACGCCTTCGGCACGTCATACCCAGGCGCAGGCGCGACAATCGGACAGGGCGTCGTGTACGGCTACATCGCCGCAATGCACGCCGCCGGTGCGTCTTCGTAACCTTCAACAAGACCGGGCTGGAGTCACTCGACGACTCCCGCCCGGTCCACAAAGGATCTACTTGGCGAGCCGAGTCAACCCGCTCAACGCCATCCGCAACCCCCGCGAATCCCACCGCTCGATGTCGCTGAAGTCGTCAGACCCCCCGCTCTGCACCCACCGCGTCAGCGAATGCCGCATAGTCTGAATCACCAGCAACGCCGGAAGCTCGCGCAGGAACGGGTCCGGGTCAAGCTCGTAATACCGCGCCAAAAACCGCGTGACCGCCTCGCTCAGTCCCTCGCACCACTCCACGAACCGCAGCCGGTACTGCGGCGTGTTGACGATCAGGGTCATGATCTGGTGGTCGTACTCGGGCACCTGCCGCCGGTTGAGCTCCGTCGTGAGGGCGGTCGTCAAGACCTCGATCGGGTCCGCGTCGTCCGGCGCGTCCTGCAAGCCCTGCACGATCACGCGCTCGCTGCGGCGCAGCAGCGGCATCAGGACGTCCTCCTTGACCGGGAAGTGCCGGTGAAACGTCCGCGGGTTGATCCCGACGATCTCGCAGATCCGCTCGACGGTCACCGACGTGTCGCCCTCGGCCACGAACAGGTCCCGCGCCGTGAGCGCGATGCTCATGCGCAGCTCCTCGGCCCGGCGCTCGGTGAGGGTCTGCCGTTTCGGTTCCGTCACCAGGACTCCCTCCCTGTCGCGTTCATGGACCGTAGCCGCGCGGACGCCCTTCGTGATGCCCGCTGACCACTCTGCGGAACAACGCGCGCTACGGCCGCGGGTGTCAGAATATGACATGTCCCAGCGGTGCCGGCGCCGATCCTGCTACGCTGATCGTGATGAGCACCTACTCGTACAGATCGGGGGTTCCGTTCGCCAAAGGTGAGTGCTGATGCACCCTTTGCCCGCGAACGAGAATCTTCGCCTCCTTTTCTGGGCGCGCGTGCGCGAATTCGCCGTGCCGCCGTCGATGATCGAGTCAGCGACAGCCCGCCGCGCGGCGGGCGACTGGGCCGGGGCCTGCGCCGCGGCGCGCGTCGACGTGGATCTGAACCTCCGGGCCATCAGCCGCACCCATGGCGGCTGGCTGGCGGCACAGATTCGCGCCGATCTGCGGCATCTCGCCCCTGACCTGCTTCGCTGGCATTTCCCGCGAATCGCGCCGGACGGCCTGCTCCGGCCAGGACTCACGGTGTCCCTGGCCCGGTATGGTCCGGCCGCAGCCGAGATACACCTCGTCGCGCGCACGCCGCCCGCCTGGGCGGATGCCGGTCAGCGGATCAGTCTCGCGCTGTGGTCGCCGTCCCAGCGCGCGGCCGGGCTTCATCCGCATCCGCATCCCGACCGGCGGTATCGCCTCGACCTGCACCGTCACTTGTGGGACGTGCGCAGGGCGGGCGAGCTGCGAGAACGGTCGGGACGCTGGCCGCCACGCGAGCACGCCTTCCAGCTCCCGGCCGGAGTCGGCCCGTGTGCGGTCGACCGGTGGATGGCCGAGGCGGCGTTGCTGCTGCGCGCGGAGGGGCGCGCGGACGGCCTTGTCGCGGTACGGCTCACCTCCCGGCACCGGCTGATGCTGGACCTCGGCGGAGACCGGACCCGCGCGGCACCCGTCCTGCCCGACGCCGCGACCTGGATCCTGCCCGACCTGGAGCTGCTCCACGCCGGGTTCCTCGACGTCGACCAGCTGCATCCGCTTCTCGCAGCGGCACTTCGCCCCGGCCATCGACCCGGCGCGGCACGGAATCCCACCGCACCAGGGAATTCCCGCCTCGTTGAATGCCGTGGCGCCACGCATCGCATCGGCGTGGAGAACGGCGTGCTCGTCCCGCTGGACCACGACCCCGGCGAAATTCGCCGCGAAGAACTCCTGGGCGCGCTGGGCGGCCCCGAATTGCCGTGCCTGCGGGCGATCGACGAAGCGCACCGGTCTCCGGAAAGCCTCGTGGACGTCCGCGCCCGGCTCGATCACGGCGATGCGGCCGGCGCTCTGGCCACCGTCGAAGGACTGCTCGGGCCGGACGTCCTCCTGCGCAGCGGCGCACTGCGCGACGAACTGGAAACGGCGGCGGACCGGCAAGTCGTCCACGGCCTCTACCGGGCCGGACTGGCCGGATACGGACCGCCGCGCCGGTCCATCCGGGACACGAACCACCGCGGCCACCCCCGCCACGCGACCTCTCGCTGATTCGCTCAGCCCCGATACGACCCCGAAGGTGATGAAACCTGTTTACTGCCATGGATAATCGACGCCCCCTGGACCTCGCCACCGATCTCCTTGCCCTCCTCGACGACACGAACACCGAACCGCGCCCCGACAGTCAGCTGGAAGCGTTGACGCTGGCCGTGTCCGCCGATCTGCCCGTGCTCCTGTGGGGCGAGCCGGGCATCGGCAAAACGGCCGCGCTGACCCAGCTCGCCGAAGCTGTCGAACTGCCGCTGACCACGGTGATCGCCAGCGTGCACGAACCGTCCGACTTCTCCGGCCTGCCGGTGGTCGGCGACGATCCCGCGGAGCAGGGCGTGCCGATGGCCCCGCCGGACTGGGCCGTGCGCCTGGTCCGCGCGGGCCGGGGACTGCTGTTCCTGGACGAGCTTTCCACCGCGCCGCCCGCCGTCCAGGCGGCGCTGCTGCGCGTCGTGCTCGAGCGGCGGGTCGGGGCGCTCAGGCTCCCGCCCGGGGTGCGGATCGTGGCCGCCGCCAACCCGCGATCTTCCGCGGCTGACGGATGGGAACTGAGCCCGCCGCTCGCCAACCGGTTCGTGCACCTGCACTGGACCTACGACCACGACGTCGTGGTGCGCGGGCTCGGCGGAACGTGGCCCAAAGCAGCGCTGCCCCAGTTGGACCCGACGCAGCTGCCCGACGCCGTGACGTTCGCCCGCCGCGCGGTCTGCGGACTCCTGACCACCCGGCCCGGTCTCGTGCACCAGTTGCCGAAGAGCGAAGCCCGGCGCGGCGGTCCGTGGCCCTCGCCGCGCAGTTGGGAAATGACCCTGCGACTGGTCGCTTTCGCCACCGCGGCGGGCGCTTCGCGGGAAGTGCTGTCCATGCTGGTGCGCGGCACGGTCGGCGACGGCCCGGGTCTGGAGCTGCTGGCCAGCCTCGACCGGATGGATCTGCCGGACCCGGAAACCTTGCTCGCCGACCCGGAATCGGCGGTGCTGCCCGAACGCGGCGACCTGCGCCAGACCGTGCTCGACGGGGTCGTGGAGGCGGTGCGGAAAAGGCCGGAAGAGGCCCGCTGGGACGCGGCGTGGGCGGTGCTGGTGCTGGCGTTGGAAACCGGTGCGCCGGACCTCGTGGTGGTGCCCGCGACGACGCTCGCCTCGTTGCGCCGCGAAGACTGGCAGGTACCGGCGGCGATCGAACGGCTGTCCGGTGCGGTGGCGCTGTCCCGGCGGGCGGAACCGGCAGGTGAGCGCTGATGGACGAGGAGAAGCTTTACGCGGCAAGGCTTTACGCCATCCGGCACCGGCCGTATCTGGCGACCGCGTTGTTCGCCTTGCACGTGGTGGAGTCGCGGCGAGTGCCGACGATGGCCGTCGACCGCCACTGGCGCTGCTACGTGTCGCCGAGGTTCGTGGACCGCACGCCGCTGGAGGAACTGGCCGGGGTCTGGGTGCACGAGGTCTCCCATCTGCTGCGCGACCATCACGGCCGCGGCGACCGGTACGCCGCGAAGCACGAGCTGACCGGGCCGGCGGAGCGGTTGCGGATGAACATCGCCGCGGACTGCGAAATCAACGACGACGTCTTCGGCGACGGCTTGGACCGGCCCGAGGGCGCGGTCGAGCCGCAAGCGTTGAGGCTGCGCGAAGGCGAGCTGATGGAGGAATACCTTGCCCAATTCCGGCTGGGTCCGTACACCGCGGAATTCGCCTGGCTCGACTGCGGCAGTGGCGCCGACGGCCTGGAGCGCGAATGGGATCTGGGCCCCGACGGCGCGCACGGGCTCAGCGAGCAGGAGCGGGACGCCGTCCGGTTCCGGGTCGCGCAAGGCATCAACGGCAACCCGGGCGATGTTCCGGCGGGCTGGAAACGCTGGGCCGAGGAAGCGTTCCACCCGCCGCTGCCGTGGCGGGAGCTGCTGGGCGCGGCGCTCCGGTCCGCGATGTCCGGCGCGGGCGAGGACTACACCTACGGCCGCCCGGCGCGCCGGGCGGCCAGCCTGCCCGGCGTCATCCTGCCGAGCCTGCGCCGCAGGCCGCCGCAGGTCTGCGTCATCGTCGACACCTCCGGCTCGGTGAGCGACGCCGAACTGGGCAGCGCGCTCCTCGAAATCGCCGCGATCGTCCGCGCGGTCGGCGGGCGTCGCGATCTCGTCTCGGTGCTGTCGTGCGACGCCGCCGCGTACGTCACGCAACAGCTGTGCAGTACCGAAGGAATCCCGTTGCTGGGCGGCGGCGGTACGGATCTGCGCGCCGGTTTCGCCGGGGCGCTGAGAAGCAACCCTCGCCCCGACGTGATCGTGGCGTTGACCGACGGCCAAACCCCTTGGCCCAGCTCGAGACCGCCCTGCCGGACGGTGGTGGGCCTGTTTCCAAGGGTGGGTCGGCTGGCGGAGAACATTCCCGGCTATCGGCCGGATTCGCCGCCTGATTGGGCCCGCGTGGTCACGGTGGGGTGAGCTGCCTTCGGAACATGCCGTTCACCGGTCTGGATGCCTGGTCGAGTGCCCGAGCCGCCGCCGACGAGTTCTCCGGGGCGGTGCTGATCCAGCGCGGCGCGGAAGTGCTGTTCTCGGGCGCGTACGGGCTGGCTACCCGTCGATGGGCCGTGCCGAACCGGCTCGACCTCCGGTTCGACACGGCTTCCATCACCAAGTTCTTCACCGCGGTGGCCGCGTTTGCGGCTGATGGACCAAGGACGACTGGACCTGCTCACGCACCTCCGGGATCGCCGACGACGCTGACGAGGAAGCGGGGGAGAGCTACGGGGCGCTGAGGGTCGGCAACCGGTCTACTCGGTGACGCGAACGCGGGACCATCTGCCGAATTTCGTCCGCAAGCCACCCCATTTCCCGCCGGGGGAGGTGCAACACTGGGTACGTCCTCGTCGGCCTGGCGATCGAGGAAATCACCGGAACCGCCTGCCGCGACCACATCCGGAGCGCTGTTTTCGCGCGGGCGGGCATGACCGCGGCGGACTTTTACGACCGAAGGGAAGCCGCACCGATGTCGCGGAGGGCTGGGATCCGGTCACCGATTCCGAGGGCCGGATCACCGGGTGGAAGCAGAACATCTTCAGCTATCCGCCGATCGGCTCGCCCGATGGCGGCACGCACGTCACGGTGGCTGATCTGGTGCGGTTCCTGCGCGCTGTCCGCGGCGGCGAGCTCATGTCGGCCGAGCGGACCGAGCAGTTCCTCACCCCGCAAGTGCTGCATCACCGCGCCGAGGAAGGCGACGTGTGGTACGGCTTCGGACTGGAATTCACCTTGGGGCAGAACGGTTCTGTCCGGAACTACTACAAGGACGGCCGCAATGCCGGCGTCGGCGGCATCGCGCGGCACTATCCGGCCTAGGACCTCGACGTGGCGGTGCTGTCCAACGCCGCCCGCGGCGCGCCGGCCGTGCTCCGCGAAATCGACCGCCGCATTTAACTGATGGCGGGTTAATTGTCGGTGCAAAGTATGCGACAGTGCTCCAGTTGAGTTTTCAACCTGCTACGCAATGGCCGCGCACGAGTGTGCGAATGTCCGAGTTTATTGGGTTGTGATAGGTGTGTTCATCTGTTGTTAACCTGTACGTTCCTGTCTGGTTAACCTGGGCAGCGTCACCATAGTGCACCATGCCCACCCCCGCCCAGGCTAGTGAAAATGCTTTCCTGACCCCGCCGGGAACCCCCCTTTCTCCCGGCGAACTCGCCGTCTTCCTTCGGTTGGAAGAAACTGAAAAGTTCGCACCGCCGGACCTTGCCGCGCACTACGCGGAATGTCTTCCGGAGGCGCGAGCGAAAACGATGTCCCGGCTGCTCTCCGCTTTGGCGCGCGAAGGTTTGCTGAAAATGGACCTGGCCCGCGAACGTGGTCTGGACCTGGTGCTGCGCGAGGCGACCAAGACCGGTCGCCTGGTCCTCGCCGGTCCGGTGCGCCTCGATGGCCACGAGGTCGCCGACCCGTTGCGGCTCTGGGATTTCCTGGTGAGAGAACAGTTGTGTTCCGGCGACGGCGACTCTTGGGACCGGCTGCGCGCCGAACTCGCCGACAGCGTCGCCGGTCACGCGCTGTCCCTGGCGGCCGCCAGTCTCTTCGCGGCCGACCTGCGCGATCAGGATGATTCCGACAACGAGCGCGCAACCCGGCCGTTCACCGCGCTGGTCGCCGCGCTCCGCGATTCGGGAGAGACTGGGTCGCTGCTGGTTCCTTTCGAAGGAATGGTCGTCGAAGGGCACCCATTGCATCCGGTCGCCAAAATGAAAGTCGGGATGGCCGTCGAGGACGCCGTCCGCTATTCTCCGGAATTCGGCACGGAATTCGGGCTGCCCCTGATTTCGGTTTCCCGGGACTTCGCCACCGGAGCGAATGACCTTGATTCTTCGCAAATACTGCTGAGCGAAGCCTTTCCGCGAACTGTCGCCGCGGCGACAGTCGAGATGCGCGCGGCCGGGCTGATCCCGGAGCAGCGCGTGCTGATTCCCGTTCATCCGCACCAGCGGTTCCATGCCTTACCGGTGCTGCACGCCGACGCGATCGCCGACGGCACGGTGGCGCCGCTGCGGACCCGGATCCCGGCGCGCCCGCTGATCTCGGTCCGGACCCTGTCGGCACGCGAGACCTCGGCGAGCACGGGGCTGCACGTCAAAACCGCGCTGGAAGTGCAGCTCACCAGCGCCGTCCGCGGGGTCTCGCCCGCTGCGGTGCACAACGGCCCGCGGCTGTCCGCGCTGCTCGAACACATCGTCGCCGGAGACCTGGACCTGTCGCTCGCCACGCCGGACGGGCGCCCCCGGTTCGCGGTGCTGCGAGAGCTGGCCAGCGTCGCGTATGTGCCGCCGGAAGGGGACCCCGCCACCGCCCAGGCACGACGTCGTTCGCTGGCCGCTGTTCTCCGCGAAGACAGCGAAGATCTGCTCGGCCCGGACGAACTGTCGATGCCGATCGCCTCGCTGTTCGCGAAATCTCCGTTGACCGGTGCCAGCCTGCTCCACGACCTGATCACCGAGACCGCGTCGGCCACCGGCGCTCCGCTGACCGAAGTGGCGCAGCAGTGGCTGGCCGCACACGTCGAATGCTGCGTCCCGCCGGTGCTGACGCTCCTCGTCCGCTACGGAATCGCGCTTGAACCCCATCCGCAGAACACCGTTCTCGTGCTGAAAGACCGCTGGCCGCACCGCGTTCTGGCCAGGGATCTCGGCGCCGCGCGGCTGCTGGAATCCCGCCTCGCCCGGCGGGCGATGTCCGGCGAGTTCCTGCCCGGCTCGCCCCTGCTCGCCCGGGACGCCGCGACGCTGCGCGCCAAGCTGTACTACCCGCTTTTCGGCCACCACCTCGGAGAACTCGTCGCTGAGCTCGCGCACACAGCCGGGTGCTCGGAGGACCTGCTGTGGCCGGTCGTGGGGGAGTGCGTGCGGCGGACGTTCCACCGGCTCGCCATGTCCGCCAGCTGTCCCGAAGAGGCCGAGGACGCCAGAGCGGACGCCGAGGCGCTGCTGAGCGGGCCGTGGCAGCACAAAGCGTTGCTGACGATGCGCTTGAAGAACCTCGTCACCGACCAGCAGTACGTCGAAGGCCCGAATCCGCTCGCCGCACCGGACACGGAGCCGGAACCGCCGGACCTCAACGAGGCGGAGCGGGAAATGTTCGCCTGCCTGCGGGATCGTCGGCCGGAACTCGTGCGGCCGTGGCTGGCCGAACTCGCCGGGGCGCGGCTCAGCACCCTCAACGGAGCCTGCAGCGCGTTGCTGCGGGAGCGGAGATCGTTGTCCGCCAAGCGGATCACCGAGATCGTCCTGCCCTTCACCGGAATTCCGCCGGTGTCCCCGAGCGTTCTCGCGCTGCTGGGGCCGCGCACGGGTCGGCTGATCTGCGTGACCTTGGCGTCCGGACGACGGCTGGCCGCGGTGTGCGAGCTGGAGAACGGATTCGGGGCCAACGAAGTGGTGAGCCCCGTCGTGGTGAGCGACGGAGTCGAAGTCCGCGCGCTCGACCGTCCCGAACAACTCGTCGACGCCGTCGCTTCACCCGGCGGAGAGATGGATTGGGGAGCGCTCCGCGACGATCTCGTCGACTCCGCGCGCAACCTCGCCCTGTCTCGCGCCTGCGTCCGGCGCAGCCTGCCTATGCACCGGCTGCGTGCCGCGTCCGACCTCACGCTCGACCTGGACGCGGCAAGCGCGGAAGGGCACACGATCCACCTCTGCCCGAGGGTTCGCCGCGGCTTCACCCCGGCGGATTCCCTCGCCTACTGCCCGGAAAGCGCTGACACGGTAGGCCTTTCCTTCGTCGCGGTGCGCAAGGACTCGGTGCGCTCGACCCCCGATCCGTCGGGCGCGTCGGTGGGAACGATCGTGGCCGACCACTTTCCTGCGATAGCCGCCCGCGCCATCGACGGACTCGCCGCGCGCGGGCACGCTCCCGCCGAGTACGAGCTGATTCCCGTGCATCCGTGGCAGATGCGGAGCCGGCTGGCCGCCGAGTACCACGAGGAACTGGTGGCGGGCAGCATCGTCCCGCTCCCCGAAGCGCAACTGGCGTGCCGTCCGACCGTCTCGGTGCGCACCCTGGTCACCGCCGCCGCGGGCAGGCACGGACGCCGCCTGACGGTCAAAACGTCGCTCGACGTCCAGCTCACCTCGCGGCGGCGCACGATCTCGCCCGCCACCACCGACAACGGCCCGCGGATGAGCTCTCTCCTGCAACGCCTCCTCGCGGACGACCCCGCCACGCGCGGCAGGGTCATCTGCGTGCCGGAGCTGGCTGGCATCGCTTTCTCCCCACCGACCGGCGACGCGGCGCCCGAGCGAGAGCGCGGCCTTTCCGCGCTGCTCCGAGCCGATCCCGCCGACTATGCGATGCCCGGCGAGATCGTCCTGTCCGCCTGCGCTCTGCGAGGCGCCTCGCAGCCGGACGGAACCGTTCTGGCGGAGTTGGCCAAGGAACGCCCGCACGAGTTCTTCGAGCAGTACGTGGAGCTGATGCTGACCGCGGGGCTGCCTTTGCTGTGGCGGTACGGCATCGGCCTGGAAGCCCACTTGCAGAACACGCTGCTGGTGGTTCGCGACGGACTCCCGGTGCGAGTCCTCGTCCGCGACTTCGGCGGGATCCGCGTCCACCCCGGCCGGATGCGGGAGGCGGGCCTCGATTTCGCCCCGCACCCCGATTCGATCACCTTCAGTGACGACATCGACCACGTCCGCCGAAAGGTTTCGTATGCGCTGCTGCAGGCCAACATCGCGCAGGTGGTGACGATGTTCGCGGCGACCTGGAACCTGCCCAGTGAACAACTCTGGGCGACGGTGCGCACGAAGATGACCGACCTGCTGGCTGGCCTGCCGGAGAACCTGCTCGCCAGGGCGTCTGCCGACGTGGCGTTCCTCCGGACTTCCCATCTTCCGCAGAAAGCGTTCGGGCTCATGCGGTTGCTGGCGGCCGACCACGACATCTACCTGCCACAAGCCAATCCTCTGCACGGCGCGGGCGACCCCGTGCGATGAGCACCGGCCCTGCCGGACGGCTCCCGCTGCGCCTGTTCCTGGCGGGCACGCTGTCCTCCCGGATCGGCGACACCGCGGATCTCGTCGCCCTCAACTGGTACGTGGTCGAGCAGACCGGTTCGGCGACCGCGCTGGCGACGGTGAACGTAGTGCGGCTCGCGCCCATCCTGCTGTTCACCGCGCCGGCCGGGTGGCTCGCCGACCGCTACGACCAGCGGCGGCTCCTCGCGGGCCTGCGCGTGGCGCTCTTCGGCTCGACCCTGTGCCTGGCCTGGATCGTCACCGCTGGCGGCCCGCTGTGGCTCGTGTGCGCGATGGTGTTCGCGCGAGCCTCAGCGGGCAGCGCCGAACCCGTGCTGAGACAGACGCTCCTGCCGCTGCTGCGGGGCCAGCGACCGCTCACCGCCGTCATCGCGATGCACTCCGCCTGCCTGAACGCGGCGATGATCCTCGGCCCCGCCGTCGGCGCGCTCGTCCTCGCGGTCAGCTCGGTTCCCACCGCGTTCTGGTTCAACGCTTTCTGCACGCTGGTCGCCCTGTGCTGCCTGACCGTCCTGCCCGAGTCCGCGCCGCCGGCACCGTCCACTTCGGACTCGCCGACGGACTCGGTCTGGCATCTCCTCCGGCGAAACCCGGCGATGCGCCGCCAGATCGCTCTCGCGATGGGACCGATGCTGTTCGCTTTTCCTTACACCGCAATGATGCCGCTCCTGTCGAAAGACCTCTTCGACGGCGACGGCAGCACCGCGGCCCTGCTGCTGACCTGCGGCGCGGCGGGCGCATTGGCCGCATCGACCACCATGTCCCGCCGCCCGCCAGCCAACCCCTCGCGACTGGCCGCGATCGGCGCGGTGCTCCTCGGCTGCGCCCTGCTGGTCCTCCTGGTGCCGAGCGGCTTCACCGGAAAGCCCGCCGCAGTAGGCGCCGGAGTGACGATGGTCGTGGTCGGCCTGGTCGGGCAGTGTTACCGCACCGCCAACCGGGCGGCCCTGCAAGCGACCGCCCCCGGCAACCTCCTCGGCCGGATCATGGGCATCGCGAGCACCGACCGCGCGATGATCCCGGTCGGCACCGCGGTGCTGGGCCCGATCGCGGAACTCGCGGGCACCCGGGCGATGCTCGCGTTCATGGGCCTCGGATGCGTGCTCACGACCCTGCTGACGATCCGGATCTACCGGGCCCCGCCGCGGCCGGAACCGGGTCTGGCCCCTGGCTGACTCCGTCGCGTACCGCCGCCCGGGTGAGCCAGGGTTGCGCAAAACGGGCGCCCCGGCGGTACTTTGGCGGCATCGCAGCACAGCCGCTGTCTTCGACTACCGGCTGGAGAGGGGGTTCCAGCGCCGCGTTCCCGGTCCCCGCCCCGCTTTTCGCGAGGAGGGAACGAAAACCATGCACAGCAACGCCCCGCCGTTGAGCCTGACCGTCATGTGTCCCGCCAGCCGTCCCGCCACGACGCTGACCCGCACCGCGAGGTCGACGGTGGTAACCCTGGCGGGGGAGCTCGATTCCGCCGACGTCCCGCGGCTGCGCCGGATCCTGTCCGGCGAACTCGGCCCGCGGCCCGCGACCCTGCTCGTCGACCTGACCGAGGTGGCCTTCTGCTCGGCCCGGGTCCTGGAATTCCTCGCCGAACAGGCCACGACCGCCCGCTTCGCCGGGGTGCGGTTCGCGGCGGTCGCGCGGCAACGAGCCATCCTGCGCCCGCTGGGTCTCCTGGGCCTCGACCGCGCGCTGCCGGTCGTGCGCAGCCTCGACGAAGCCGCCATGCACGCGAGGACGCGCCGGAGAACGGGCTGGCTGACCGAACCGGGCCAGCCCATCCCGTCGCGGCCCGAAAGCGATCGCTGACCAACTGTCCGCTGCGGATCTTCCAGCTGGGGGATTGCTCCATCTGCCCCCATGGCGCCGGACCACAGCGGGTATCCCCACCTCATGAACCGGATCGCCCACACGGTCGCCCGCGGCGAAAAGACCGACACCGCCCAGTTGCTCGGCCGGGCGGGGATGGCGTGTTACGCGCTCGTGCACCTCATCCTCGCCTACCTCTGCGTGCGAGTCGCCTTCGGAAGCGGCGAACAGACCGACCAGAAGGGCGCCCTGCAGGAGGTCGGCTCGACAGTGCTCGGCCAGGTTCTTTTGTGGGTGCTCGCGGCCGGCCTGGCCGCCTTCGGGCTGTGGCAGTTCCTCATGGCCGCGACCGGATACACCTGGACCAGCGGCGGAAAGCGAACCCGCAAACGGTTCGGCGTCGCCGCCCGCGGAATCGTGGTGCTCGCACTGAGCGGCACCGCCTTCCGCCTCGCCGCGGGCGAGGGCGGGGGAGGTTCGAGCGATCAGACCCAGCAGGAGTTCACCGCGAAGCTGCTCCAGCTCCCCGCTGGTCCGGCTTTGGTGGTGGCCGCTGCCGCGGTTGTGCTCGGCGTCGCCGTTGCCGCTGGGGTCAAAGGCGTGAAGCAGACCTTCCTGGAGGACCTAGACCCCAGCGGACTGCCCGGCAAGACCCGCCGCTGGGTCGGTTGGCTGGGCAGTACTGGATATCTGGCGAAGGCTGTCGTGTTCGCGGTGACCGCTTTCCTGCTGGGCTACGCGGGTTTCCGCGCTGATGCGAGACAGGCGGGCGGGTTGGACGCCAGCCTCAAGACCCTCGCCGCCCAGCCGTTCGGGACTGTGTTGCTGACGGTGGTCGCGCTGGGTCTGGCGGCGTTCGGTGTCTATTGCCTGGCCGCGGCTTGGGCACACCGGCGCTAAGGAGGCTCAGTCGGTGCCCGCGAGCAGGTCGACGACGTCCTCACCGCGGCCCCGCTCCGCGAAGCGCTGTCGTTGCCGGTCCGCGCCGCTGCCCTCGGCACACAACCGCGCCACGGCCTCCTGGGCGAATTCCAGGTCCCCAGCTGAGTCCAGCGCCGAAGAGGCCAACTCGACCAGATCAGTCAGCACGGTCTTCGTCGGCGCCAGATCGCCGCTCCGCGGGTGCGGGCAACTGCCGATCACCCCGTCCCGCGACGCGCGCCAGAGCTGGGCGCGCAGCACCTCGTTCGACAGCTCCGGAGGGGGAGCGTCGTCCGCCAGCGCGGTGGCGACCAGGCCGCGAGCCAGCACGCCGAGCAGGACCGCCTCGTTCGGGGTCGCGGCGACGTCGGCCATGCGGAACTCGATGGTCGGCTGCTTCTCCGAGAGCCGGACGTCCCAGTAGACCATCCCGCGGTCGAGGATCGCGCCCGAACGCAGCCACGCGTCGACCACGCTTTCGTACTCGTCCAGCGACGCGAAGCGCGGCGGCGGGCCGGCCGAGGGCCAGCGGCTCCATTGCTGGTAGCGCCAGCTGCGGTATCCGGTGTCGTAGCCGTCGGCGATCGCGGAATTCGCGGTCACGGTCAGCAGTGCCGGCAGCCACGGCCGGATCCGCCCGAGCACCTGGATTCCGGTCTCCTTGTCCGGGACGGCGACGTGCACGTGACAGCCGCAGGTCCGCGCCGTCCGCGCGGTGGCCCCGAAATGCTCGGCGATCCGCTCGTAGCGCGGATTCGGCGTGACGCCGGGCAAACCCGCTTCCGCCGCCGGCGGCGAGCCCGCGGGCAGCAACCGGCAGTCCCGCCGGCGCGCGGCCGCGGCCAGGTCCTCGCGCAGTTCGCGCAGCCGCTGCAGCGCCTCGTCGCGGGTCCGGCAGACGTCGGTCGCGATCTCGGCCTGCGGCTGGATGAGTTCGTGCTGCAGTTCGCCCTTGTCGCCGCCCGTTTCCGCGGCGTCGTCGACCACGTCGTCCGCCTTGGCCAGCCTGCCCTCGCGGTCGACGACGAAGAACTCCTCCTCGATGCCGAAGGTCAGCTCGTCGCCGGTCTGGTCGTTCACCGAGGTTCTCTCCTGGGGTCGGGGCATCGGAATACCCCCGTCGGCGCCCGCGCAAACAGCGGTTCCCGGGCGGCGCTAAGTCCACAAAGGACCAACTCAGGTGAGTGTGCCGCCACCGGCAAGCGAACTCTTCAACGCGCCAGCCGCCGCGGTGAGCGCCTTGGTCGCGGCAGTGACGTCCATACTGTCGTCCCAAGTGCTCATGACCGCGACAGCGAACGTCCGAGACTCAGTCCGCACCAAGCCGGTCGTATTGAGCACCCGCCGCCCGTCGGAAGTGCCCCATCCTTGTTTCACCGCCCATTTCGCGCCGGGGAACGCGCGCGGGATCCCGAAGTGCTGGTCGAACCCGTCGGCGGCGTTGCGCGGGGCGCTTTCCAGGGCCTCGGTGAGGAATTCCCGCTCGTCGTCGGACCGGCCCGAGGTGATGTGCCGGTAGACCGCGACGACGTCGTCGGCCGACATCTGGGTGGAACCCCATTGGCCGGGATCGGCGGGCGGCGAGGTGTGCGCGAGCCCCAGTTTGCCGGCCTGCCGCCGGACGATCGCCGGTCCGCCGAGCTGCTGCCACAGGCGGTTGGCGACGTGGTCGTCGCTGGCCGAGAGCATGGTGCGGACGGCGGTGGCGTCGTCGTCGGAGGGAACCCCGGAACGGTCCATCAATTCGAGCGCGATCAGCAGTTTCACCACGGACGCGGTCGGCTGCGGCTGATCGGCTTTCCAGCTCACCTCGGCCGCGCACGCGTCGAGATCGACGACCTCGATCTCCAGCCGGGGATCGTTTCCGTTGCTCAGCAACGCTTTCCGTGCTTCAGCGACGGCTCCCGGATGCTTGCCCGCCGCCGCGGCCGGAGCCGTTCTGCACGAGGCGCTCCAGTCGGTCCCGCCGGAACTGCCGGCGACGGCGATCGCTGCGACCAAACCTCCCGCAACCGCGAGCGCGGCCACCCCCACGAGCATCTTCATCGATGCGACTCCTTCGGCAACGGTCCGCTTCTCCGGGAAGCGGGAGCGAGCCGAAGGTATTGAGAGCGGGGGAATGGCAGGATCGTCCGAAGAGTCCGTCCATTCAGGCCAGTCGGCGGGCAACGCTGTCCGGGCATCGGCCATCTGGCCGACCCGCGAGGCGCTGAACTGCGAAGACGCGACGGCCGTCAGCGATGCGGAGACGGCGGCCGGGAGCGCGCACAAGACGGCGACGGCGAAAGCCGGAGGACGTTCAGGCAGATCCGCTTGCCCGATCTTGCCTTTCCGGCCGCCTTTTCGCCGTCGTCGGTTTCCGGGGTTCGTTCAGTCGGTTTCGGGTTGCTGCCACGTCCGTCCGGCCCGCTGGGCGGCCAGCTGGATTTCGTCGCCCACCTCCTGCCAATTCTGGTCCGTCGGGTCGTGGTCGCCGATCCACGTGCGCCGCGGCGCCGCGAGGGAGCCGCCGGCCGGCTGCGGGTTTTCTGTCATCTGAGCCATGATTCCTCCGTCTCCTGGCGAAGACCACCACGGACTGCCCCTATCGAGCCCCACGAAACAGGCCCGCGTTTGAACTCGGCCCGGATGGGTACGCGGGGCGCGTGGCCGATCATTCCCGCGCACCAGTGCTCGAAGCGATCCGGCGGTTTCGCGCGTCCGGGCACGTGTCCTTCCTGCCGCCCGGACACAAACAAGGCCGAGGCGCAGACCCGAGACTGGCCGAGATCGTCGGCCGCGACGTGTTCGCGTCGGACATCATCCTGATGAACGGCTTGGACGACCGGGCGCTCAACCGCGGCGTGCTGTCCGATGCCGAAGACCTCATGGCGGACGCGGTGCACGCCGACCGCGCGTTCTTCTCGACCTGCGGCAGCTCCTTGTCGGTCAAATCGGCGATGCTGTCGGTCGCAGGGCCCGGCGAAGAGCTGCTCATTTCCCGCAACGTGCACAAATCCGTGGTCGCCGGGCTCATTCTCAGCGGCATCCGGCCGGTGTGGGTGTCGCCGCGCTGGGACCGGACGCTGAACTTCGCCCACCCGCCAGGCCCGGAGGAAACCGAGGCGGCCTTCGCGGCACATCCGGCGGCGAAGGGAATGCTGCTGATCACGCCGACCGATTACGGTTCCTGCGCGGACATCCGCGGCGTCGCGCGCGTCTGCCACGAGCGCGGGGCGCCGCTGATCGTCGACGAGGCCTGGGGCGCGCACTTCCCGTTCCACCCGGACCTGCCGGCCTGGGCGATGGACGCGGGCGCCGATCTCTGCGTCACGAGCGTGCACAAGATGGGCGCGGGCCTCGAACAGGGCTCGGTCTACCACCTGCGCGGCGACCTGGTGGACCCCGATGTGCTCGCCATGCGCGCCGACCTGCTCGACACGACCAGCCCGTCGTCGCTCATCTACGCCGGGCTCGACGGTTGGCGCCGGCAGATGGTCGAGCACGGAAAGAGCCTGCTCGACGACGTGCTCCAGTTGGCCGCGGACACCCGCGAGCGGCTGTCGAGGATCGCCGGGATCACCGTGCTGGGCGACGCCGAACTCGTCGGTCCAGGCCGGGCCGACGATCGGGATCCGCTGAAACTGCTGATCGACGTGTCCGAACTCGGGTGTTCCGGCTACGCCGCCAACCACTGGCTGCGAGACCGGCAACGGGTCGACGTCGGGCTTTCGGACCACCGCCGGATCGCCGCCCAGTTGACCGTCGGCGACGACGAGGAAACCGCCACCCGGCTGGTCGACGCACTTCAGGCATTGTCCGAGCACGACCTGCCCCGAGCCACCCCCGTGGACCTGCCCGCGCCCGAGGACCTGGAACCTGACCAGGCCTTGCTGCCGCGCGACGCGTTCTTCGGCCCGGCCGAACAGATTCCGGCCGAGGACGCGGCAGGACGGATCGCGGCGGAGACGATCAGCCCGTACCCGCCCGGTGTCCCGGCGGTGCTGCCCGGCGAGGTGCTGACCCGCCCGGTCCTCGACTACCTGCGGAGCGGAGTGGCCGCGGGCATGTTCCTGCCCGACCCGGTGGATCCGTCGCTGCGCACTGTGCGAGTCGTCGCCCGCTGAGGAGGCGATCGAAAATTCGCGCCGAGGGGTGTCGATCGGTGCTGCGGTCGTTCGACGCGCAGTCGAAGGCCCCCGCAACGGGCGGCTGCCGAGACCCCAAGGACCTTCCCATGACTGAACTGCCCGCGGAACTCGTCCGTAAAGCGATCGTCGACCACACCCGGCGCCTGGCGGAATCAGCCGTCGCCGCCGGACCGGACGCGGCCGTGCCGACTGCTCCGAAGTGGACCGTCGCGGACCTGGTCGCGCACGTCGGCCAGACCCAGCACTGGGTCGCGGAGATCATCGAACGCCGCATCACCGACCCGACCCAGCTGCCCACCGACATGGCCACGCCGCCCTCGGACCCGGCTGAGTGGCAGGCTTGGCTCTCGGAATCCGCGCAACGGGTCGCGAACGCGTGCTCGGACGACGCGCTCGACGCACCGGTCTTCAACGCCTCCGGAGACGCCCGGTCCGGGACGCGATTCTGGATGACCAGCATGCTCAACGAGGCGGTCGTCCACGGCTTCGACGCCGCCAACGCCGCGAACCACCCGCTCGACATCGACCCCGGCATCGCGGCCGGGCTCGTCACCAACCACCTCACGATGCTCACCTCGCCCACGTGGGAGATGCAGCGATCGGAGTCCGCACACGCTATCCGAGGCACCGGTCAGATCCTGCAGTGGCTGGCCACCGACACCGCAGGTGCCTGGTCCGTCGAACGAAAGCCGGACGGCGCGACCTGGCAGCCGGGAACCCGTGAAGCCGACGTGACCGTGACCGGCCCGGCGCGATCCCTGCTCCTCATCTTGACCCGACGCCTCCCGCTAGCCGACTGCGAAACCGTCGACGGCGACGCGGCCCTCGCCCAGCACTGGCTCGACCACACCGCCCACGCCAGCGACTGAGCGCTGGCTAACGGCGCGGAACCGGCCGGGAGAGCCGCAGTTCGATCAGGTCCGCCCCGCGCCGCAACAGGTCGACCCACTGCTCGGGATCGTGGTCGAAGCGCGCGGAGGACCAGCCGACCGACAGGCTGCCGTACGGTTCGCCGCGCAGGAAAACCGGCACCGCGAGTGTCGCCACGCCGGTGTCGTACTCGCCGGTGGTGAACGCCCAGCCCCGGTCGGCGACCTCGGCCAGCTGCTCGCGCAGGACGGCGAGGTCGGTGACCGTGTCCGGCGTGAACCGCGCCATCGGCCGGTCGGCGAACAGCCGGTCGCGCTCCGCTTCGGGCAGGAACGCGAAGTACGCCTTGCTGGTCGCGCCCGCGTGCGCCGGGTACAGCTCGCCGACCAGCGAGTAGCCGCGCAGCCGCCCGTCGCTGCCTTCCGCGGCCAGCACGCACCGGGTGTGCGCGCCGTCGGGCAGCGACAGCAGGGCGGCGTGCCCGGTCTGGGCGGCGAGGTCGGAGAGGACCGGGACCACCAGCAGGTCCAGCGCGCCTGCCCGGTCCCACAACCGGCCGAGGTGCAGCGCGGCGGGTCCGATCCGGTACCGGCGGGTGCTGTCGTCGCGGACGAGGAAACCGCGATGCGCCAGCACCGCGAGCAGCCGCTGCGCGATCGACGTGTGCAGCCCGAACTCGCGCGCCACCGCGGTGACGCCCCATTCCGGGCGGGCGCGGTCGAACGCGAGCAGCACCTGCAGCGCCCGGTCCGCGGTCTGCGGCAGACCGGCCGGGGTGGCGCGTTCGTCGTGGTCCGGCATCCGGCCATTGTGCGAATAACGGGAAATGTTTGTAAAGCCGGTGTGCGCGGGCTGAGTCTGGTCGGACCCCCGCGGCCTGACTTTTCAGAGGAACCACATGCTCAAACACGTCCTGGAACTGCTCGAAATCCTCGACGACCCGGCGGTGACCGGGAAAGAGGTCGTCGCCTACCTCGACGCCGTCGCCGGCGCAGCGGGCAGCGGCGCGGAGATCACCACCGTCACCGGCGACGCCGGCCAGACCGACTTCGTCCGGGTGCGGGTGCCCGGCAGCCGCGGTCGCACCGCTGGCGGCGACGCGCCCACCCTCGGCGTGGTGGGCCGCCTCGGCGGGGTCGGCGCCCGGCCGGAGGTGACGGGTTTCGTGTCTGACGGCGACGGTGCCGCCGCCGCGCTGGCCGCCGCCGCCAAGCTGCTGTCCATGCGGGCTCGCGGGGACGTGCTGGCCGGCGACGTGCTGATCGGCACGCACATCTGCCCGGACGCGCCCACGCTGCCGCACGACCCGGTGCCGTTCATGAACTCGCCGGTCGACATCGCCACGATGAACAGCTACGAGCTGTCCGCCGAAATGGCCGCCGTGCTGTCGATCGACACCACCAAAGGCAACCGCGTGATCAACCACCGCGGACTCGCCCTGTCGCCGACCGTGCGCAGCGGCTACATCCTCCGGGTTTCCGAGGGGCTCGGCGAACTGCTGGAGACGGTGACCGGCGCGCCGTTGGTGACCTACCCGATCACCACGCAGGACATCACGCCCTACGGCAACGGCGTCTACCACCTGAACTCGATCCTCCAGCCCGCGACCGCGACGGACGCGCCGGTCGTCGGACTTGCGATCACCTCGGCCGCGACGGTGGCCGGCTGCGCGACCGGGGCGAGCCACGAGACGGACATCGCCGCCGCCGCGCGCTACGCGGTCGAGGTCGCCAAGCAGTTCGGCACGGGCGCGCTGCGGTTCCACGACGAGGCGGAATTCGCCAACCTGCAGACCCGCTACGGCTCGATGGCGCACCTGCAAACCCTGGGCACGGAGGTGGCCGGATGAGCACCGCGACGAAACCCGCGAAGCACGCGAAAAAGCGGATCGGCAACGACGACTACTCGCTGCGCCGCGTCCCCGAAGAGGCCCGCTACGGGTTCGGTTCGATGCTGCTGCAGTGGCTCGCGCAGTCCGGGTCGCTGTCCCAGTTCGTGCTCGGCGCGACGCTCGGCGTCGGGATGCGGTTCTCCGACGCGTTCTGGGCGTTCACCCTCGGCGCGGTGATCCTGGAGGTGGTGATCTTCCTGATCGGCCTCGCCGGGCAGCGCGAGGGCCTGACGATGACGATGCTGACCCGGTTCACCGGCTTCGGCCGCAACGGGTCCGCGCTGGTGAGCCTGGTGATCGCGATCAGCCTGGTCGGCTGGTTCGGCGTGCAGAACGGCATCTTCGGCAAGAGCATGAACGCGCTGGTCGGCGGACCGGTGTGGCTGTGGTGCGCGGTGTCCGGCGTGGTGCTGACGCTGCTGGTGATCTACGGCTTCAAGTACATGATGTGGCTCGCGAAAATCGCGGTGCCGCTGTTCTTCGGGCTCGTGGCGTGGAGCGTCATCTCGACCCTGTCGGAGCACTCGGTGGGCGCGCTGATGTCGGCCGCGCCGACCGCGACCGCGATCTCCATCCCGGCCGCGGCGACGATCATCGCGGGCGGCTACATGACCGGTGCGGTGGTCGCTCCGGACATGACCCGGTTCAACCGCAAGGGCTGGCACGTCCTGCTGCAGAGTTCGGCGTCGATCGTCCTGTCCGAGTACATCGTCGGCATGACCGGCGTGCTGCTCGGGCACCTGGTCGGCAGCTCCGACGTCACCCACATCGTGCTGTCCACCTCGGGCTTCGTCGGGCTGATCGTGGTGGTGCTGGCGACCGCGAAGATCAATGACTGGAACCTGTACGGCTCTTCGCTGGGCGTGGTGAACTTCGTCCGGACCGTGTTCGGCCGCCCGCTGCACCGCGGCGTGGTCACGCTGGTGATCGGGATCGCCGGGACGGTGCTGTCCGCGATCGGTTTCCTGCAGCACTTCACCGCGTTCCTGTCGCTGCTGGGCGTCGCGATCCCGCCGGTGGGCGGGATCATCGTGGCCGAGTACTTCCTGGTGCGGCGGCTTTCCACGCCGCTGCGGGAAACCCGGGCGGCCGGGCGGGTGCCCGCCACGATGCCGGTCTGGGTGCCCGCGACGCTCGCGGTGTGGGCGGCGGCGTTCTGCGTCGGCAAGTTCGTGCACTGGGGCATCCCCGCGCTGAACTCGCTGCTCACCGCCGCGATCCTGTACACGCTGCTGGGCCGGGCCGGGCTGATCCGGCCGGTGGGCTCGGCGGAACTCGAGGAGGTGCCCGCGTGACGAGCGCACAGGACGAGGTGGTCGACCTCTGCCGGGACCTGATCCGGATCGACACTTCCAACCCGGGCGCGACCGAACGGCCCGCAGCGGAGTACGTCGCGGAGAAACTCGCCGAGGCCGGGCTGGAGCCGACTCTCGTGGAAAGCGCGCCAGGCCGGGCCAGCGTGTTCGCCCGACTGTCCGGAGTGGACTCTTCGCG
Organism: Amycolatopsis sp. NPDC003676; assembly: GCF_053587275.1. NCBI lineage: Bacteria > Bacillati > Actinomycetota > Actinomycetes > Pseudonocardiales > Pseudonocardiaceae > Amycolatopsis > Amycolatopsis sp. NPDC003676. The sequence goes on along the minus strand of NZ_JBSFNS010000006.1, from coordinate 41,489 downwards.
GCCCGCGCTGCTCCTGCACGGGCACCTGGACGTGGTGCCCGCCGATGCCGGCGAGTGGAGCGTCCCGCCGTTCTCCGGAGAGATCGCCGACGGCATGCTGTGGGGCCGCGGCGCGATCGACATGAAGGACTTCGACGCGGCGATCCTCGCGCTGGCACGGCAATTCGGCCGCACCGGCGAGAAACCGCCGCGCGACATCGTGTTCGGCTTCCTCGCCGACGAGGAGGGCGGCGGGAAGTTCGGCTCGCACTGGCTGGTCGAAAACCGCCCGGAGCTGTTCGAGGGCGTCGGCGAGGCGATCACCGAGGGCGGCGGCGTGTCGTTCGACCTCGGCAACGGCAGCCGGCTGTATCCGATCGAGTGCGCGCAGCGCGGTCAGGCGTGGCTGCGCCTGGTCGCCACCGGCCGCGCCGGGCACGGCTCCTCGCCGAACGACGAGAACGCGGTCACCGATCTGGCCGAATCGCTGGCCCGGATCGGCCGCCACCGGTTCCCGGTCCGGCTGATCGAACCGGTGCGGGCGCTGCTGGAACGCGCGGCGGACCTGCTCGGCGTCCCGTTCGATCCGTCCGATGTGGACGGAAGTCTCGCGCGGATGGGCCGGGTGAGGGAGCTGGTGAACGTGATCCTGCGCAATTCGGCGAACCCCACCATGATCTCCGGCGGATACCAGGTCAACGTCATCCCCGGCCGGGCCACCGCCGCCGTCGACGGCCGGTTTCTCCCCGGGTACGAGCAGGAGCTGCTGGACACCATCGACGAGCTGCTGCTTCCGTCGGTGCGCCGCGAATTCATCCACCACGACATCGCGATGGAGGTCGGCTTCGACGGGCCCTTGGTGGATGCGATGTGCGCGGCCATCACCGCGGAGGACCCGGATGGCCACCCCACCCCGTACTGCAATGCCGGCGGCACCGACAACAAGGCGCTGTCCGCGCTCGGCATCCGCGGCTTCGGGTTCAAGGCGCTGCGCGTCCCGCCGGAACTGCCCTACAACCGGCTGTTCCACGGCGTCGACGAACGGGTGCCGCTGGAGTCGCTGCGGTTCTCCGTCCGGGTCCTGGACCGGCTGCTGCGGACTTGCTGAACAATAGCGGGCGAACCGAGGAGAATCGCGTGACTGACTTGCTGTTGCTGTCCAACTCGACCAACCACGGCCGCGACCCGCTCGAACACGCGCTGGACGCGGTCGCCGAGGTGCTCGACGGACGCACCGAGCTGGTGTTCGTGCCGTTCGCGCTGGCTGACCACGACGGCTACACCGAGCGCATCGCGACCGCGGTGGCACCGCTCGGCGTACAGGTGCGCGGGCTGCACACCGCCACCGACCCGGTCGCCGCGGTGCGCTCGGCTCCGGCGGTGTTCACCGGCGGCGGCAACACCTTCCGCCTGCTGGCCGAGCTGTACCGCCGCGAGCTGCTGGAACCGTTGCGGGACAGGGTGTCCGAGGGAATGCCCTACCTCGGAGCGAGCGCGGGAACCAACATCGCCGGGCCCACGGTGCGCACCACCAACGACATGCCCATCGTGGAGCCGCCGAGCCTCGCTTCGCTGGGCTTGGTGCCGTTCCAGCTGAACCCGCACTACCTCGACCCCGACCCGGCCAGCAGGCACATGGGCGAGACCCGGGAGAAGCGGCTCGCGGAATTCCACGAGTGCAACGACATTCCCGTGCTCGGCCTGCGCGAGGGCACGTGGCTGCGGGTGCGCGGAGACTGGGCGGAACTGGCGGGAGTGTCCACGAGCGGCGGCGCGCCCGGGCGGTTGTTCCGACAGGGTGTGCCGGGCGAGGACGTGTCCGGTGATGTCAGCGATCTGCTCGCTCCGGCGAGCGAACCGGTGTGGGGCTGACTGCCCGACTGTTCTGCTGCTCGATAACGGGGAAGGGCTGGGCCAGCGGGCTCGGCCCTTCCCCGTTGCTGTTTTCTCGGCAGCCGTAGGCCCGCAGCGGTGATGCGGGGCAACCGCTGGGCTGCGCCGGGTCGGGTGCCTCTCCGCTCCGGCGAAGGTTCGTGAGGGGAACCCTGAGGGAATCTGATTCCGTCAGGGTTCCCCTCACGAACCTCTGCAACCGCGGCCTCGGACCCCGAACCTCCGCAACCCCGGCCTCCGGCCCCCGGGCCGCGCCTCGCCCATCGGCATCAGGGAAGAGGACTCTGCCGGAATAGCTTGACACAAGCATCTTAGGACAAAGATACTTCCCGGCGACCCCGCCGGCCGAGGCGGCCGGTCCGGTCTCGCGGCGGTTCCGCGCGGTCCGGGCCGCCTCGCGATGGTCCGGCCCGGAAAGGAACCGTCGTGACCGTGCTGAGGGAAGGCCGCCCGTCCCGTGCGCCGCTGTCCGCGTGGCTGGGCGTGCTGGCGCTCCTGGCGGTCGTGGCGGTTTCCTACATCGACCGGGTCAATGTGTCCGTCCTGATCACCGATCCCGCCTTCACCCGGCATTTCGGGATCGCGGGCAACCGGGCGGCGCAAGGCGCGCTGATGACGGTTTTCCTTGCCGGCTACGGAATCGCGGCCATGCTGATCACCCCGTGGTACGAAGCGGTGTTCGGGGTGCGGCGCGGGCTGCTCGTCAGCCTGGTCTGCTGGGCGCTCTTCACGCTCGCGTCCCCGTACGCCGGGGGAGCAGTGGTGCTGCTGACGCTGCGGTTCCTGCTCGGCGCCAGCGAGGGCCCGCTGTTCTCGCTGAAAACCATGTACGTCAAGGACAATTTCGCCGAAGGCGCCTGGGGCAAGCCCAACGCGGTCAGCTCGATGGGCGTTTCCCTGGGCACGGCGCTGGGCATCCCGGTGATCACCTTCGCCCTCGTGCACTTCGGCTGGCACGGCTCGTTCCTCCTGCTCGCGGCCCTCAACCTGGTGGTCGGGCTGCCGCTGGTAGCCGTGTTCGTCCGCGCCTCCAGGCACCGCACGGCCACGCGGCAACCGGCGTTGCGGCGGTTCGCCGGAGCGCTGCGCACGCCCAAACTCGGCTGGATCCTGCTGATCGAGGTGGCCACGCTCGGCTATCTGTGGGGCAGCACCTCGTGGCTGCCGTCCTATTTGCTTCAGGCGCGGCATTTCTCGCTCGCGCAGATGAGCGCGCTGTCGGCACTGCCGTTCGTGGTCAGCCTCGGATCCGGTTTCCTCGGCGGTTATTTCATCGACCGGATGCCCGCTCGCCGGGTGCCGCTCGTGCTGGTGATCGGCAGCGTCGGCACCGCCCTGTGCGCGACGGCCGTGACTTTCGCCGATTCGCGCTGGCTGGCGGCGGCGACGCTCATCCTCGCCAACGCGTTCTGGGGCCTGCAAGGACCGGCGATTCCGACGCTGGTGCAGCAATACGCGCCGGCGGGCACCGTCGGGAGCGCCTACGGCCTGATCAACGGCGTCGGCAATCTCGTGTCCGCGCTGCTTCCGACCTTGATGGGCGTGGCGATCGCCGCGGGCGGCGACCACGGATTCGCCGCCGGGTACGCACTGCTCGCCGCGACCCAGCTGCTCACGCTGCTCGGCGCCGTCGTCCTGCTCCGCGGCCGCGGCCCAGCCGAAAAAGCGCCCGCCGCGGCCGATCTCCCGGCGGTGCCGGAAGAGTCCCGTTAGGACGCGAACACCGGATAGGCTCCGTCCGCACCCTGGCGAACAAGGAGTCGATGACGATGGACACGGTCGATCAGGTGGTGGCGGACTGGGCGCGGCAACGCCCGGACCTGGACGCCTCGCCGATCGCGATCTTCGGCCGGGTCCGGCGGATCGCCGACCTGGCCGCCGGAAGCCTCCGCGGATACCTGGCCTCGTACGGCCTGACCCCCGGTTCGTTCGACATCCTGTGCAACCTGCGCCGAGGCGGCCGCCCGTACCGGAAGACACCGTCCGAACTGGCGGCCTCCGCGCTGGTCACCTCTGGTGCCCTGACCGGCCGCCTGGACGCACTCGAACGCGACGGCCTGATCCGCCGCCGCGACCACCCGGCCGACCGCAGAGTCAGCTACGCCGAACTGACCGCCGCTGGCCGCAGGCTCATCGACCGCGTCCTGGAAGGACACCTGGACCGGGAGGAAGCGCTCCTCGCCGGTCTGAGCGAAGCCGACCGCAAGGACGTCGAACGCGCACTCGCACTGCTGGAAGACACGGTCCGGGAAGCTTCTCCCGCGCAGTAGCCCACCGGTGGTCATTCGGGCAGACAACGAACCCGCCGAAGCCAAGCGAACTCCGGGCCTCGGCGGGCGTAGCTAGCGTGATCATCATGAGAGCCGGGAAGCCGACGACGTTCGTCCTGGTACACGGAGCCTGGCACGGCCCGTGGTGCTGGGAGCGGGTGAGCGGGCACCTCGCCGCGCGCGGTCACGAGGTGCTCTGCCCGTCGCTGCCGTGCGACAACGCCGAGGCAGGCCAGGACGAGTACCTGGCGGTTCTCGAAGACGCGCTCCGCGGCCGGTCCGGCGTCGTCCTGGTCGCGCACTCGATGAGCGGCATGGTGGCGCCGCTGGCGACCGGCAACCCGGCGGTCAGCTCCCTGATCCTGCTGGCCGCCCTGCTGCGCGAACCCGGCGCCACCCTGGCGGACGACGGGGCAGCACCGCTCGCCGAGCCGTTGCGCAAAGCTCTCGCCAGGGCCGCCTTGGACGAGTCCGGCTGCTTGGTGCTGGACCCGGCCGACGCCTCCGACGTGCTCTACCACGACTGCACCCCGTCGGACACCGCCGACGCGGTCAGGCAGTTGCGCCCCAGCGCGAATACCCTCGGCGGGCAAATCTGTCCGGCGTTGCCGGAACGCCGCGTGCCGACCACGTACGTGTCCTGTCGCGACGATCGCGCGGCGAACTGCGACTGGAACGCCGCCCGCGCCCAGGAACTGCTCGGCGCCGAAGTCCGCGAGATCGACGGCGGACACTCGCCGTTCTGGGCGGCGCCGGAACAAATCGCCGCGCTGCTGGTCGAATCGGCCTGACGGAACGTCTCGCCCGCCGCACCAAGAGCTCGACTGCGGGCGAAGCGAGCCCTCCGCCGCGAGTCTGGACCGAAAGCGACCTGTCGGGGGTACGAAATTGTCGTGCCCCTGTGTGATCGTAGGGCAGCCCGTTGTTCCTCGGGGGAGGAGAACCGACGATGCCCGCAGCTCGGCCGACACCGGAGCAGGAGGCCGCGGCGGACGTGTTCCGTCGTGGCGGTCATCTGGTCTTGCAGGCCGGAGCCGGCACCGGCAAGACCACCACGCTGACGATGCTCGGGGCCGCGACGCGCCGGCGAGGCCGGTATCTGGCGTTCAACAAGGCGATCGCGGCCGAGGCGCGGCGGAAGTTCGGGCCGAACGTGCGGTGCTCGACCGCGCATTCGCTCGCCTTCCGCGCCGGCGGGCACGTCTACGCCGACCGGCTGGACCGGCCGCGGATGGCCACCGCGAAACTCGCGCGGCTGCTGGGGATCACGATGACCGTGACGATCGGGGCCCGGACGCTGCACGCTTCCACGTTGTGCTCGATCGCGAAGGCGACGGTGCTGCGGTACTGCTACTCCGCCGACGACGTCCTCGGCCGCGAGCACGTGCCCTGGCCCAAGGGGATCGCCGACGAGCAGCAGCACGACCAGCTCGCCGAGCTGGCGCTGCCGCTGGCCGAACGGATGTGGGCCGACCTGCAGGACCCGCACCGGGGCAAGGTGCCGTTCAAACCGGACCACTACCTGAAGATGTGGGCGCTGAAACGGCCCCGGTTCCGGGGAGATTTCCTGCTGCTGGACGAGGCCCAGGACACCAACCCCTGCGTCGAGCAGGTGTTCCTCGCCCAGGGCGAGCACGCGCAGCTGGTGATGGTCGGCGATTCCGCGCAGGCGATCTACGGCTGGCGCGGCGCACGGGACGTGATGACCGGCTTCCGCGGCCGCCAGCTCGCGCTGTCGCATTCGTTCCGGTTCGGCGGCGCCGTCGCGGCCGAGGCCAACCGGTGGCTCGCGCTCGCCGACGCCCCGATCCGCCTCACCGGTTCCCCCGCGGTCTCCAGCCGCCTCGAGACGGTCCGCGCGCCGGACGCGATCCTGTGCCGCACCAACGGCGGTGCGATGGCCGAGGTCCTCGCCCTGCTGTCGGAGGGAAGGCGGGTCGCGCTGGCCGGGCGTTCCGAGGAGTTGCGGAGGCTCGCCGAAGCCGCCCGGGATCTCCAGGAAGGCCGCCGCACCGTCCATCGCGAGCTGCTGCTGTTCTCCACCTGGGGCGAGGTGCAGGACTACGCCGAATGGGATCCGGACGGACGCGACCTGCTGCCTTTCGTCGAGGTGATCGACGAGCACGGCGTCGACGTCGTACTGGCGACCCTGGACCGGCTCACCGCCGAAGCCGACGCCGAGATCACGGTGTCCACCGCGCACGCCGCCAAGGGCCGCGAGTGGTCCGCGGTCCGGATCGCCGACGACTTCACCGAGCCCGTCGACCCCGACAGCACCGGTCCCGCGGGCGAGCCGCTGCCCGCCGAGATCGAACCCGCCGAAGCCCGCTTGGCCTACGTCGCGGTCACCCGCGCCCGGCATCGGCTCGACCTCGGCGGACTGTCCTGGATCAACCAGCGTCCGGACAGCGTCGCGGCCGGAGCGGTCCGGTGAGCGGCGTGTTCGGCGTCCTCAACGAGCAGGTCGCTCCGCCCGGGCTCGGGCTGGTGCTGGCGCTGGGGGTGTTCGCGGTCGCGGTGTCGGCGGCGACCTTCGTGCTGATGCTGGCCGGTCCCGCGCGGTGGCGGCCGCTGACCCGGGCCAACGTTCTGAGCACCGTCGTGCACGAGGGCGGGCACGCGCTGCTGAGCATCGTGACCGGCGGCGGCGTGTTCCAGATCGCGGTCACCAGCGCCGAAACCGGGCTCACCCGCACTTGGAGCACGTCGCGCTGGTCGCGGGTGCTGACGCTGGTCGCCGGATACGCGACGCCGCCGCTGGCCGGTCTCGGCGCGGCCGCGCTGCTGCATCGAGGGCTCGCCCCGGCGGTGCTCGCGCTGACTGTGCTGGCCATGGTGCTGGTGCTGCTGGCGACCCGGGACGTGCTCACGCTCGGGATCGTGGTGGCGCTGGGCGCGGCCGCGTTCGCGACGCTGAAGTGGGGACCGGGCTGGCTGCGGAACACCGTCGCCTACCTGGAAGCGTGGCTGCTGCTGACGAGCGAACTCGGCGGCGTTGCGGCGCTCGTGGTCGGCCGGCTCCGGCACGGCTACTACGGCATGGAAGACGACGCCGCCGGGCTGGCCGAGGCGAGCGGGATTCCGGCGTTCGCGTGGATCGCGGGCTGGGCCGCGCTGATCCTTTGGACGGTCTGGACCGCGGTGCCGCTGCTCTGGCCGACCGCCTGAACATCCATATTGACGGAGCGTTCGAGACAGGACACCGAGGATCTGCGGAGTCAGGCGTCGCCCTTGATTTTCTTCATCGTCAGATGGGACGTGACCCGCAGGACGCCGGGCAGGCCCGAGAGTTTCCGGGTCTGGAACTCCTCGTAGGCGGCGTGGTCGGCGACCGCGACGCGGATGAAGTAGTCCGGGCGGCCGAAGAGCCGCCGGAACTCGATGACTTCCTCGTAGGAGGCGATCGTGTCCTCGAGCGCCTCGATGGTCGCCCGGTCGGTCGCGTAGACCTCGAGGTCGATCAGCGCCTCCAGCCCCCGGCCGACGGCTTCGGGATCGATCACCGCGCGGTAGCCGGCGATCACTCCGGCCTCTTCGAGGCGCTTGACCCGGCGCAGGCACGGGGGAGGGGTGAGCCCGACCCGTTTGGCGAGTTCGACGTTGGTCAGCCTGCCGTCCTGACGCAGGTGAAACAAAATATCCCGATCGAGCGCATCCAGCCGCACAACATTGCTCACTGACCCATGTTAACGCCATGATCGGACACCAAATTAGCCAGGAGCTGACGTAGTGTTCCAAGGGTGGAAACCGTCTCCGACCTGGCTGTTCGCGATCGCCCGCCCGCTCTGGCCGCGCTGAAGGACTGCGGGTCCGTCGGCATCGGCCTGGTCCCGCTCGGACTCGCCTTCGGCGCGTTCCTCACGCATTCGGGCCTCGCCTGGTGGTGGGCGACGGTGTTCACGACGTTCATCTACGCGGGCTCGTTCGAGTTCCTGCTCATCGGCCTGGCCGCCGCGGCCGCTCCGCTGGCGTCGATCGGGCTCTCGGCGTTCCTGGTCAACGTCCGCCACGTCTTCTACGCCCTTTCCTTTCCGCTGCACCGCGTGCGCGGCCGCCGGGCGCGCGCGTACAGCACCTTCGCCATGACCGACGAGGCGTACGCACTGTCCACAACGGACGCTGCCCGCGAGTGGAACGGCGCGCGAATCCTGTGGCTGCAACTGTTCCTGCACTTGTTCTGGGTCGGCGGAGCAACTGTGGGCGGCCTGCTCGGCTCGCTGATTCCCAGCAGCGTCGTCGGCCTGGACTTCGCCATGACGGCTCTGTTCGTCGTCCTCGCGCTCGACGCGGTCCGCGACCGAAAAGGCGACCTGCCGACCCCGATCCTGGCCGCGCTAAGTGCGGTGGTGGCCCGCGTGGTCTTCCCCGGCCAGATGCTTCTGGCGGCGTTCCTGCTGTTCGTCGGAGGACTCGTCGTCCGTTCCGTGGTGGCCGAACGGAGCTTGAGCAATGCCTGACCCCGTCTACCTGTTAGCCGCAGTCGCGGTGTCCGCCGCGGTCACGTGGGGATTGCGCGCGCTCCCGTTCGCGGTCCTGGCACCGTTGCGCGCCAGTCGGACCGTGCAATACCTGAGCACCCGCATGCCAGCGGGCGTGATGGTGATCCTCCTGGTCTACTGCCTGCGCGACGTGTCGTGGACGTCCTCGAGCGCCGTCGCCCCGACCGTCGCGCTGGCCGTGACGATCGGCCTGCATCTGTGGCGCCGCAACGCAGTCTTGAGCATCGTCGGCGGTACGACGGTGCATGTTCTGCTGGCGAGCCTGCTGTTTCCGGCGTGAGGTTGCCGAAGAATTCTGTTCGCGAGTTCGAACACGGGGGCACCGCCGGTACCTGTATCAAGCGGGCCTCCCGGCCGCCCGCAAGGAGACCTAATCTGGCTTTCACCGGCCCCGGCTGAACAACGGGCCAGATCCCTTTTTAGCTAAGGAGCACTCTTCAGTGCGGAAACGCGAACTCGGACAGCACCTCGAAGTTTCAGCCCTGGGACTCGGGTGCATGGGCATGAGCTTCTTCTACGGCTCGCCCCCGGACCCGGCCGAAATGACGAAGCTGCTGCGGGCCGCAGCGGACCGCGGCGTGACTTTTTTCGACACCGCCGAGGTTTATGGCCCTTTTACGAATGAAGAGCTGGTCGGCCAGGCGCTGGCGCCGGTCCGCGATCAGGTGGTGATCGCCACCAAGTTCGGTCTCAAGCACGGAGAACACGGCCCGACCCCGGCTTCCGGACTCGACAGCCGGCCCGAGCAGATCCGCCGGGTGACCGAGGCCTCGCTCCAGCGTCTGCGAACGGATCGCATCGACCTGCTTTACCAACACCGCGTCGATCCCGACGTGCCTATCGAAGAAGTCGCGGGCACGGTCAAGGAGCTGATCGCCGAAGGCAAGGTCAAGCACTTCGGTTTGTCGGAGGCCGGCGCGACGACGATCAGCCGCGCCCACGCCGTGCAGCCGGTGACGGCGCTGCAAAGCGAATACTCGCTCTGGACGCGAGAGCACGAAACCGAGATCATCCCGGCCTTGGAGAAACTGGGCATCGGCCTGGTGCCGTACAGCCCGCTGGGCAAGGGCTATCTGACCGGAACCATCGACTCCCGTACCTCGCTCGCCGACAACGACCTCCGCCGCATGCTGCCGCGCTTCACTCCCGAAGCGCGGCAGGCCAATCAAGCGCTGATCGACTTGCTCCAGGAGATCGCCGGAGACAAGGGAGCCACCCCGGCCCAGATCGCTCTCGCCTGGGTGCTGGCGCAAAAGCCGTGGTTCGTGCCGATTCCCGGAACCACCAAACTGCACCGCTTGGAAGAAAACCTGGGAGCACTCGACGTCGAATTGACGTCCGGCGACCTGCAGCGCATCGAGGCGGCGGCGAGCCATGTCCACGGTGAGCGAATTCCCGAAGCGGTGAAGTCTCAGTTCGGCCGCTGAGCCTCGGAACGTCGAATAGCGGAATTGCGCTCTTCAGCAGTACGGCTGTAAGCACGCTGTTTGCGAGACCAACTTTCCTGATCAAGTAGCGGACAGGGCACGGCTGCGCCGGAGCCGGATGCTTCTGGCGGAAAGGTACCGGCGGCGGTCGGTGACCAGAATCGAAACGAGGCCGCCGACCAGCAGCCACGCCGCGAGTTGGGCGACACCCGTGGCGAGCCCGGTTCCGTCGGTGGCGGCGGCGCGCAATGCGAGCACCGCGCCGTGGGTGGGCAGGTAGTCGGCGAGTGCGTACAGCGGTCCCGGAAGCGTCGAGACCACACCGGTCGCTCCGGCCAGGACCAGTACCGCCAGGGAGGCGATCCGGCCGGCGCGGCCGAAGATCGCCGTCGCTGCCTGGTTGAGGGCCACGAACGCCGACGCGGCCAGCAGTGCGATCAGCAAGAACCCTGCGGTGCCGCCGAGGCCGAGTTTGAGCACCGGGACCGCGATCGCGGTGATGGCGACAGCGGCGAGGGCGGCGGCGGTCGCGCCGGGGATGGCGGCGCGCAGGATGATCCGCCAGGTGGGTTCGCGGGCGGTGAGCACCGCGTCGGGAACGGCGCGGGTGATGAGGTAGGTGGCCAGTGCCAGCGCCCACAGGCCCAAAGCGGCGAACAGCGTCAGGGCCAAGGTTCCGGCCGGGGTTCCGTCGGCGGCCGAGGTGCTCGGGGCGGCGGCGACCGTCTTGAGGTGCGCGCGTTCGGCGTCGGTGTAGCTGGGCACTTGATCGCGGCCCTTGTCCAGTTGCGTGGCCAGTTCCTGCGCGCCGCGGTCGGCTTTCTTGGCGCCGTCGGTGAGTTGCCCGGTGCCGGTGGCGAGCTTGTGGGCACCGGAATTCGCTTGCCGGACACCGTTGTCGAGCTGGCGGGCGCCGTCCGCGGCGGACGCGATTCCGGCGGCAAGCTGGCCGGATTTGCCGGCCAGCTGGGCATTGCCGTCGGCGACCTTGCGGGCTCCGGCGGCCAGTGCCTGGATGGAGTCGCGAGCCTTGACGGCGTTGGCCCGGACTGCGGCTTTGGCGCCGTCGATCTTCTGCGCGTCGGCGGTGAACCGGTCCGCGGTCTGGCTCAGGTCGCTGCAGAAGGAGGTCGAACCGCCGTTGGCGGGGCACTGGTCGGCTAGGCGCCGGAACTGCTTCGCGGCGCTGTCGGCCGACGGGAGGGCGTCGATGGCGGCGATGATCCGGTTGGCCAGCGGCACGACGACGCTCGCGAGTTGTTCGTTGCCGTCGGCGACCTGGTCGGCCCCGTCGGCCAGTTGCCGGGTCAGCGCGGGCAGTTGCGCGGTGTCTCGTTCGGCTTGGGTGAGTCCGGTGGACAGTTTCCCGGATCCCGCGGCGAGCTGCTGGGTCCCGTTGGCGAGCTGGTTGGCGCCGTCGTTGAGCTGACCGGCGGCCTCGGCCAGCTGATGGTTCCCGTCGGCGAGTTGGGCCGCTCCGTCCGCGGCCTGTCCGACCTGCTTGTGCAGCGTCGTGAACCCGACATACACGTTGTCCAGATACGTTTCCACGACTTGCTGGTTGAGGGTGCGCTGCGTCGCCTGGGCGATGTGCGTCGCCAGGCTGGGATCGGTGACCCCGGCGGCGTCGGACGTCTGCACCTGCAGCCGCGCTTGCCGGGCGTCGAGCGGTTTGCCGGTGGCGCTGGAGGTGGCGCGGGCGGAGAAGTCCTTCGGGATCGTGACGGTGGCCGCGTAGCTGCCGTCGGCCAGGCCGGAGGCGGCGTCGTCGGCGTCGGTGAGCACCCAGGTGTACGAGGAATCCTCGCTGTGGGTCAGGTATCCGGCGAGCTGCCGGCCGAGCGGGATGGTCTGTCCGTTGACCTGCACCGGTTCGTCGTTGTTCACCACGGCTGCTTTCGCGGTGCCGTGATTGGCGTCCGGCGCCCAGAACGCCCAGGTGAGCAAGCCCATGACGATCAGCGGCACGGCGATCAGGCCGGCCCAGGTGCGCCAGGTCAGCGGCCCGCTGGCCAGTGCACGGGCGGAGTTGGCGAACGGCTTCAGCATCAGCGGACCTCGGCGGGCTGGGCGGCGGTGAGACCGTGCAGGCGAGTGACTCCGGCGGGCAGCAGATCCCGGATGCGGTCGGGATCCTGGCAGGTGAGCACGAAGGTGGCGGTTTCGCCGGAGCGGGTGCGGCGATCGTTGAGCAGGGCACGCACCCGGTCGCGGACATCGGTGCGGAGCACGAGATCGACGTCGTCGACGACGACGAGCCCGGCATCGCTCTCCAGCGCTTCGGCGATCTGGCGCGCCGGGTTTTCCCCGTCGCGGCAGGGAACGACGGCGACGTCCCGGCGAAGAGCGTGTGCGTGCTGCGGAAGTACGCGACCGAGCACCTTCAGGTCGCCGGTGAACTTCGTGACCCGCCCGGCGAGCGTGTACAGCAAAGCTGTTTTGCCGCAAGCGCCCGTGCCGTGCAGCACAAGGACTTCTCCGCCTTGGACGTGCAGCTCGATTCCGGAGTAGACCGGAGCGCCCCGGTCGTCTTCGAGCCGGAGGTCCCGGGCGCTGATCGCTTCAGTGCTGCCTGGCGCGGGCCAGTCGGCCAGGCGCAGTTCGTGGACGAGCGCGTCGCCCTCCGCGTCGAACACCGGCAGGGCGCGGTCGAGCTTCGGCGGCAACCCCCAGGCGCGGCGGCCCAGCAGTGCCAGGACAGCGGGCACCAGGGTCATGCGCACGATGAAGGCGTCGATGAATACGCCGACCGCGAGGCTGAACGCGATCGGCTTGATCGTGGCGCTGCCGTCGGGCACGAACGCGGCGAAGACGGCGAGCATGATCACTGCGGCCGCGACGACCACGCGCGACGCTGAAATGAACCCGGACTCGATGGCGTGGTGCGGATCGCCCTCGTGGACGTAGTCCTCGCGGATCCGCGAGACGAGGAAGACCTCGTAGTCCATGGCAAGTCCGAAAAGGACACCCATGAGGATGATCGGCAGGAAGCTGATCACGCTGCCGACGTGAGTCACGTTGAGGACGTCCGCGAGGTGTCCCTGCACGAACACGAACGACGTCGCGCCGAACGCGGCGGCGACCGAGAGCAGGTAGCCCGCGGTCGCTTTGATCGGCACCCAGATCGACCGGAACACCATGGCCAGCAGGATCAGCGAGAGACCGACCACCAGGATGCCGAACGGCACCAGGGCGTCGCCGAGTTGCACGGACACGTCGATCCCGACCGCGGTGATCCCGGTGACCGCGGTCTGCGCGCCGTAGGCATCCCGGAAATGCGGCTCCATCCCCCGCAATCGGGCGACGAGGTCGTCGGTCTGCACGGAGTCCGGTGCGGTCGCGGGAATGACCTGCACGATGCCGGTGTCGCCCTTGGGATTCGGCGTGGCCAGCGGCACCGAGGCGACGCCGGGCACGTGCCGGATCTCCTCGGCGAGCTTGTTCATCAGCCCGATCGGATCGGTGCTGGTGATGATGTCCGCCGTGACGATGAGGGGACCGTTGTAACCGGGTCCGAAATGTTCGCTGACGACGTCGTAGGTGTCGCGCGCGGGGCTGCCGTGCTCCTCGGTTCCGCTGTCCGGCAACGCCAGGCGCAAGGACAGCGCCGGGATCGCGCAGACCGCCAGACCGGCCACTACGACCAGCACGGTGACCAGCGGCGCCTTGGTCGCGAGCCGGACCCACCCGCGCGCGATCTGCGGCTTCTGGCGGCGCCGGGTCCGCCGGCGCGGTTTCCGGACCCGCGGCCGCAACCGCCTGCCGGCAAAGGACATCAGCGCGGGCACCAGCGTGACGGCGATCGCGACGGCCAGCGCGACCGCGACGGCGGCGGCAACGCCCATGGTGGTCAGGAACGGGATTCCCGCGACCGCCAGCCCGAGCAGGGCGATGACCACGGTCAGCCCGGCGAAGATCACGGCCGACCCGGCGGTGGCCGTGGCCCGGGCGATCGACTCCTCGACGGCGAGGCCTTCCGCCAGCTGGTCGCGATGCCGGGAGAGCAGGAACAGGGCGTAGTCGATCCCGACGGCGAGCCCGATCATCACCGCCAGCATCGGCGCGGTCGAGGAGATCGGGGTGACCAGCGTCGCCAGGAAGATCAAGCCGCCCGCGACGCCGACCCCGAGGACCGCGGTGGCCAGCGGCATCGCCGCGGCGATCAGCGACCGGAACATCAGCACCAGCACCAGCAGGGCGATGACCAGGCCGACGCCTTCGGTCGGGCTGAGCTTCGGGACCCGGTCGGAAAACGCGTCGCCGCCGGTGCGGACCTCCGTGCCGGTCGCCTTCGCGAGGTCGGCGGCGATGCCGGCGATCTGCGTCTTGGCGGCCGGATCGACCTGGGAGAGCTGCACTTTCAACGGAACGGCGAGGAGCGCGGCCCGGCCGTCCTTCGACACCGCGCCGTTGACGCCCTTGTCGAACGGGTTCACGACCGTCGCGACTTGATCCAGCTTCCCGATCCGGCTCACCGCTTGGCCGACCGCGGCCCGGATCTGCGGGGTATCGGCCTTAGCGCCCGCCGGCGCCACGAGCACCAGTTGCGCGGACGTGCCGCTGACCTCCGGAAAGACGCGGCCGAGATGGTCCAGGGCGTCTTGGGACTCCGAGCCCGGAATGGCGAACGCGTCGTCGGTGCCTTGATTGGCCACCAGCGCCGCCCCGCCGGCCGCGGCCAGGATCACGACCCACAGCGCCACTACGAGCACACGCGCCCGGGCGGCGGCGCGGCCCAGCCGGTAGAGGAATGACGACACGGGTGCTCCCAACACGTCGGATACAAGGTGTATCGTAATACAGTGTGCATCCGATGCAACGTGTATCCGATCACCTGGTCGGGGGAGACAGCGTGAACGACATGGCGACGACCGGCGCGAGCCTTGAAACCCCGAAGCGCATGACGCGCCGCCGTGCGGAAACGAGGCGGCGAGTCATGGCCGCTGCTTACGAAGTGTTCGCCGAGACGGGCATCCGGGACGCTCCCGTCGAGCTGATCTGCGAACGCGCCGGCTTCACCCGCGGCGCCTTCTACTCGAACTTCGCCAGCAAGGAAGAACTGTTCCTGGCGATCTACGAGGTGGAGATGCGGGAGCGTGCCGAGCGGCTGCGCGGCGCCGTAGAAGAGGCGGTCGAGCAGGCCGCGCCCGGTTCCGTCGACGAGGTGCTGCCGAAAGCCGGTCTGCTGTTCATGGAATCCCTCGCGGCGGACGAGACGTGGTACCTGCTCAACGCCGAGTTCCGGGCCCAGGCGCTCCGCCAGCCGGACCTGCGCGCGCCGGCCGCGGCCGCGGAACGCCGCTTCCACGACGCCCTCGCCGACATTCTTCAGAACCTGCTCGACCGGCTGGACATGCGGCTGACCGTCGACCCGCGCAGTGCCGTCGTCGCGATCGTGGCGCTCTACGAGACCATGCTCGAACGCGCGATCCTCGACGAACTCCCCGACAAGGCCGACAGCCGCTATCTGACCGACGTGCTCCCTCGGCTGTTCACGGCGCTGACGACCGCGGGCCGGTGATTCAGGACCCGACGGCCCGCGCCAGCCGGGGGAGTTCGCGCAAGCTGTTGGCTCGTTCGATCTGAAGCCGGTCGCCGGCGGTGAAGGTCTGGTCGAGTTCGGGCTGCGGATCTCCGGAACCGGTGAGGGTCAACTGGGAGAACGGCCAGTCGCTGCCGAAAACGACGCGGGATTGCTGCCCGGCCGCGAGAACGCTGCGCATGTCCGTCGCGGCCGGGCTCAATGCGGTGTCGTAGAAGAAGGTCTTGACCAGTGCGGCGACGTCGAACGCCGACGGCCGCGGCACGCCGGGCGGGAACAGATCGGCGGCTCCGGTTTTCGAGAGCACGCCCAAGCGGTAGGTCAGGAACGGAATGGCGCCGCCCGCGTGCGCGAGTTGGAACCTGATGCGGGGATACCGGCGCATCGTTCCGGTGTACATCAGCATCGTCGCGGCGCGGGTGGTGTCGAAGGTGAACTCGTAGAGGAAGTCCGGGAGGGGGAGTTCCGGTTTCGAGTCCCGGGACACGGCCGCGGGGTGGACGAAAACGTACGCGTTGTGCCGGTCGAGAGCGGCCATCAGCGGTTCGAAGCGCGGGTCGCCGAGATACACGCCGTCGTAGGAGGACAGCAGCACGACGCCGTCCAGCTGCAACACGGTCAGCGCGTATTCGAGTTCGGCGATCGACGCTGCCACGTCGGGCATGGGCAGCACCGCGAAGCCGCCGAAGCGAGTCGGATGGGACTTGAACAAGCCCGCGGCGTAGGTGTTGCAGTACCGGGCCATGTCGCGTGCCTCCGCACCCCGGAGGAAGGACACGCCAGGGTCCGAAATGGACAGTGCTTGGGCGGCGATCCCGTAGCGGTCCATGAAATCCAGCGCCGCCTCCGGCGACCAGTCGGGCGTGGGGTAGCCGCCGATCGTGAAATAGCCGTGGCTCAGCAAGGAAGCCCGGTACTCGGGCGGCAGGAAGTGCGCGTGCACGTCGATCCGATAGGCGCCGGAAGGCATCGCGGCCGCTGTGCCGAACAAACCGGCACCGGCTAGGGCCGCGGCAGTGCCGACAGCGCGGCGACGGGTGAACTTTCGGTTCATGGCGGTGGTCCTTCCGAGTCAGGACAGCAGGCGATCAGCGTCGAGCGGCCGGAATCCGGCGGGCGGCGGGGAGAGTGCGGCAGCGGCGTCCGCGGCGGCGTAGACGAAGCCGTCCGGCCGCAGGGCCAACATGTGCGCCTGATGCGCCCGCATCCAGTCGAGGAGGGTGCCGTCGATGTCGACCACGCTCCCGTTTTCCGGCTGTGCTCCGGGAGGCAGGACCGTCAGCCGAACAGCGGCGGTCCACGCCGGGTCCGGAAGGGCGGCGCGGGTGCTCAGCACGGTCCACTTGCCGGCGAGGACGTCGTCGAGCCTGTTTCGGGCGCCGTCGCTGTCGAGGACCCATGGCTGGGGCACTTTGCGGCCCACCGCGGGGGAGCCGCTGCCGAGGAATCCTCGTGGGTAGCGCGCCGCGGGCACCCAGGACAGCTTGACGAGGAGCCGCCGGACCGGCGACAGCCGCGCCAGCGGACGCACCAGCGTGTCGCGGATCCGGCAGAGCGCGCGCCGGCGTTCGGTGATCATCCGGCCCACCAGCACCGCGCGGCGCGTCACCTCGCGCACGTGCGGTTTGCGCTCGGTCTCGTAGGAATCCAGCACGGTCTCGGGAAGTTCGCCGCGGATGACGGCGGCGATTTTCCAGCACAGATTGGCCGCGTCGCGCACTCCGGCGGCCATGCCCTGGCCGATCCACGGCGGCATGGCGTGGGCCGCGTCGCCGGCGAGGAAGACGCAGCCGACGCGCCAGCGGACGGCGGCGCGGACATGGTGGCTGTAGACCACGGCCCGCAGCACGGTCACCTCGTCACGAGTGATTCCTTGGCGGCCGAGCAGACGCCACACGGCCGCGTCGGCGACGAGTTCGCTTTCGTCGTCGCCGGGAAGGACGGGGAACTCCCAGCGGTGGTGCCCCAGCGGGGTCGGGCAGTCCACGGCGGGCCGGAGCGGGTCGCAGTGGAAGCGCAGCCGGTCGTGACCGGGCCACTCGCGCTTGACCTCGGTGTCGACGACCACCCAGCGGGTTTCGTAGGTGCGGCCGTCGAAACCGACGCCGAGCTGGCCGCGGGTGGGGCTGGAACCGCCGTCCGCGGCGATGACCCAGGAGGCGCGCACCCGTTTGAGCTGCTCGCCGCCGTCCTCGGCCAGCAGCAGTTCAGCGCCGCAGGCGTCCTGGCGCACGCGCAGGCATTCGTGGGCCAGCAGCAGGTCGACGTTCGGGAACCGGGCGACGCCCTTGCGCAGGGTGTCTTCCAGGACCGGCTGGTAGATGAACAGCTGAGGCGGATAGCCATGGCCCGCCGAGTCGAAGGAAGCGGACAGGAACGGCTTTCCCTGATGATCGACGAATTCGATCGGCAGCCCGGCCAGCATGTCGCGCCGCAGTTCTTGAGCGAGGCCGACCTGTTGCCAGATGCGCAAGACCTCCTCGTCGGTGGAGATGGCGCGGGCGCGGGTGTAGACCTCGGCGTCGCGTTCGACGACGACCACCTTCAAGCCTTGCGCGCCAAGCAGATTGGCGGCAGTGACCCCGGTGGGCCCGTACCCGATGACGGCCACGTCGTAGCGGGGGATTTCGGACACTTCCCTGTGCCTCCTTGGCTGGGACGGATGTCAGCGGCGGGAACCCAACGCGGTGGCGGACAGGGCCGGGACGGTGTCCTCCCGCTCGCGCAGCGATCGGACCGCGGCTTGGAAACGCGACATGAGCGCGGCGACGCCTGCGCCTGCCGTGGTGTGTCCCCAGATCGAAATGCCTTGGTACGTAGTGGGTTCCCAGGTCTGCTCCCGTTCGGGGGTGACGACGACCGGGTTCCAGCCGACCTCGAGTTCGAATCCGGACGGGGTGACGCAGTAGTAGGACAGTTCGCGGTCGTTGGTGTGCTGGCCGATCGACCAGGCCATGGCGAAGCCGAGTTCGGTGACCCGGTGAAAGCTGTCCAGGAGGTCTTCCAGGGTGGCGATCTCGATGTTGACGTGCTGCACGGAAGTGCGGACCGGGTCGAGCGCCAGCCCGGCGACGTTGGCGAGCGCGATGGAGTGGTGGCGCTGCCCGCTGCGCAGGAACCGGATGTTCAGCTTCGCCGGGCCGACGCGTTCGACGATCCGGTCCGACAGGCGCAGGTCCAGCAGGTTGTTCCAGTAGGTGTGCAGCTGCTCGGGCCGGGTGGTGGTGATCGCCAGATGCCCCATGCCGGAACGGCCGGTGACGAACGCGGTGTTGCGCATCCGCAACGGCGCGGCGGTGGTGCGGGCGCGGGTGAAGGCCTCGGTGGCGATGCCTTTCGGGCCCGGGAATCGCCACAGCCGTTCGACCCCGCGCAGCGCGGCCTCTTCCGAGGAGCCTTCGGTGACGGGAAGCCCTGCGGCGGCGACCCGTCCCAGCACGATCTCGAAGGTTTCGTGGTCGTCGATTTCCCAGCCCGCGGCGATGACGTCCTCGGCGGGGCCGCGCTGGACGAGGAACCGGCATTCGCGGTCGTCGAGGCGGAAACGCAGGGTGTCGCGGGTGAGTTCGTCGACGTGCAAGCCGATCGCGTCGGCCCCGAAACGGTTCCAGTCGGTCAGCCGCCGGGACTCGACGACGAGGTAGCCCAGCCGCGCGGCGCCGAAGACGTCCGGGCGGCTTTTAGTGTCCGCAGCGGTCACTTCGCGGCTCCGAGCCAGTCGAGCAGCAATCGGTTGAACCGTTGCGCCTGCTCGTATTGCGCCCAATGGCCGGTGCGGGCGAACAGGTGCAGATCGCAGTGCGGCATCGTGCGCGCCAGCCACGGTCCGCCGGACGGCCGGTTGACCTTGTCGTGGGTGCCCCACACGACCAGCGTGGGCGCCTGGCAGCGCGCGAGCCGGTCGCGGTCGCGGGTGAAGTCCATGCGCCACAACGTGCGCAGCGCTCCTCGCCCGGACGGGCGGCGCAGGGGAGGGTTCGCCACCACCTCCGGGTCGATGCTGGCTTGATAGCGGAGTTCGATCAGTTCTTCCGGTACTTCGGACGCGTCGAAGACCAGGTGGTCGCGGATGAACGAGGCGATCTTCGCCCGGGACGGTCCCTCGCCGCCGTAGTAGCCCAGCAGCGCGTTCAGCCCCTTGGTCGGCGGCCGACGGGTCGTGCCGATGCCGCCGGGGCCCATGAGCACGAGCGTCTCCACACGGTCCGGCCGATCGAGCGCCAGCCGCAATGCCGCCGCTCCGCCGTAGGAGTTGCCCACGACGTGCGCCTTCTCCACGTCCAGCGCATCGAGCAGGCCGCGCACGAAGATCGCGAGGTCGCCGAAGGGGTCGGCATGGTCCAGTTCCTTCGACGACCGGCCGTACCCGGGCATGTCCGGAACCAGCACCCGGTGACCGGCCGCCGCGAGCGCGTCGACATTGCGCGCGTAATTGGACGCGCCAGTCGCGCCCGGACCGCCGCCGTGCAGCAGGACCACCGGTGTCGCATCCGCCGGGTTCGCCGCGCCGGTGATCTCGGTGAGGAAGATGTCGCGGGCGCCGACCCGGACGGTGCTCTGCACCGAAGCGGACGTTGGTGAGCCAGTCGACGGCACGAGGCCTCCACGTCGAGTCGGGAACAGTGTTCCTGTAGTCATCACTACAATTGGATCGATCGCTACGGTAAGCTGAGCGGGCAGCGTCGGTCAACCCCTTCCTGTAGTGACCGATACGGTAAGGTGCGAGAGTGAACGTGAACGAACGAGGTACGCGACGCCGTCGAGCAAACGGCGAGGAGTCGCGCCGGAAGATTCTCGACGCGACCGTCGAGGTCGCCGGGGAGCGCGGCTACGAGGGCACCAGCATCGCCTTGGTGAGCAAGAAATGCGGGCTCCCGGCGAGTTCGATTTACTGGCATTTCAAGGACAAAGACGACCTGATCGCCGCGGTCATCGAGCGCAGTTTCGACAGCTGGCTCGCCGCGTTGTCCTTGCCGGAGGAAGACGGAACGCCGCTGGCGCGGGTGACCGGGCTGGCTCAGCAGGTCGCGAAGGCGCTGCTCGACGCCCCGGATTTCTTGCGCCTCGGCCTCATGCTGACCCTGGAACGCCGCCCCGAAGAGCCCAGCGCGCGGACGATGTTTCTGCAAGTGCGCGGCATCGCGCATGAACGCGTCGCGGGCATGATGGCCGAATTCATGCCGGAACTGGACCCCGCGTCCGTGGAACTGCTCACGACGTACGCCATGGCCGGCGCCGACGGACTGTTCGTCGCGAAGGAAATCGGCGGCGACAGCGTCGACCTGATGCGCCTGTTCGAACTGCATGCCCAGGCGGTGCTCGACCTCGCTGCCCGGCTTCGCTGACCCCGCCCGAGAAAGGACGCCTCCGATGAGCCGTGCCCAGCGCATCGACACCCACCAGCACCTCGTGCCGCCCCGCTACGCGAAATGGATGCAGGACAAAGGAATCCGCCCTGGCGGCATCGATCTGCCGTCCTGGTCGGCACCGTCCGCGCTGAAGTTCATGGACGGCCACGGAATCGCCACCGGAATTCTTTCCCTCTCCACGCCCGGGGTCTATTTCGGAGACATCCCGGAGGCCCGCCGCTGGGCGCGCGAGGTCAACGAATACGCCGCCGAAGTCGTCGCCGACCGGCCGGACCGGTTCGGATTCTTCGCCACCCTCACCCTGCCCGACGTCGAGGGTGCACTCGCCGAAGCCGAATACGCGCTCGACACGCTGCACGCCGACGGAATCGTCCTGCTGGCCAACAACGACGGCCGCTACCTCGGCGACCCCGGATTCGAGCCGCTGCTGCGATTCCTCCACGAGCGCCGCACCCCGGTCTTCGTCCACCCCGGCGAACTGCCCGGCCCGGAGGTGCCCGGAATCCCCACTTTCACCGCGGACTTCCTGCTCGACACCACGCGCACCGCGATCAGCCTGATCCTGTCGGGATCGATGGAAAAATACCCCGGGATCACATTCATCCTCGCCCACGCGGGCGGGTTCGTGCCCTACATTTCTTATCGCATCCTGCTCACGATGCTGAACACGAAGAACAAGGCACAGCAAGCGTGGGCGCTGCTCGACCAGAAGCACCAGGTGCCCAAGCAGCTCTCAGTGCTGCGCCAGTTCTACTACGACATCGCCCTTTCGGCGTCGCCGTCGGCCTTGCCGAGCCTTCTGGAGGTGGCGGCCCCAGACCACATCACGTACGGCAGCGACTTCCCGTTCGCCCCCGCGGTCGCCGTCGGTTTCATGAACAAAACCTTCGAACGCTATCCCTTGGCCGACGGCCTGCGGGCGGCGATCGACCGCGGAAACTCGGAGAAGCTGTTCCCTCGCCTCAAGGGCTGACTGCTTCGCGCTCGCGGATCGGGAGGAGCAGCAGGACACCCAGCAACGGGCCGATCGCCAACACGCCGAACGCCAGGAACAGCGAGCCGGTCGCGCTGAACACGGCGCCGACCGCGACCGGTGCGAACACGCCGCCCAGCTGCCAGGCCGTGTTGGCGAGACCGAAGGCCCCGCCGACGAACCGCGGGTCGGCGTACTGCGGGACGGTCGAGTTGGTCAGCACCGTGTAGCCGTACACGCCCAGACCGAGCAGCGGGGCGAGGATCAGCAGCACGGAGTAGTCGCGCACCAGGCCGAAGACGACCAGGATGACCGCGAAGTACCCGCTGAGGATCATCAGGTGCGCCTTGCGGGTGCCGCGCAGGCGGTCGGACAGGAAGCCGACCAAGGGTTTCACGCCGATCGCGGTAGTGCTGACGATGACCATGACCAGCGCGGCCTTCCCGGCCGAGAGCCCGAGCGATTTCACCATCAGCGAGTTGCCCCAGGCCAGGAACCCCAGGGTGGCCCACTGCATGCCGAGCCCGGCGGTCGCGAGCGACATCAGGTTGCGGTTCTTGAACATCGCCGCGAAGCCGAGCCGTCCGCCCGGTTCGGTCGTCTCGACGGAACCGGGCGGGTCGTTGCGCAGCAGGACCCAGCAGATCACGCCCACCACGACGGTGAGCACGCCGAACAGGTAGTAGACCCCGTTCCAATCGAGCCGCGCCATCAGCGCCGGGATGGAGGCGTTGGCGAGCACGCTGCCGAACGCGGTCGCGGTGATGTACAGCCCGAACGCGGTCCCGCGCTCGCGCGGCGGGAACCAGCGGCTGAGCAGCTTCGTGAAGGACGCGACGTCGGCGCCGCTGACCAGCCCGATGAGGACCTGGAGCGCGATCCCCACGCCGAGGTTGTGCACGGTGCCGAAGGCGAACGTCAGCATTCCCGCCAGGACAAGGGAAATCCCCACGGCGAGGCGGCCGCCGATCAGGTCCGCGACGATTCCGCCGGGAATGTTGGTGACCACGTAGCCGATGGACATCGCGGTCGCGAAGATTCCCAGCTGCGCCACCGACAGCCCGATGGAATGCGAAGCGTCGACCGCGACCACCGACCAGGCGGTGCGGTTGAGGTAGATGAGGGTGTAGGCCAGCCAGCACACGGCGAGGATCACCCACCGGTAGCGAGATGCTTTCGCGACCAGGGGCACCGCGGTGTCCGATGCGGACTTTGTCGCATCCATTGTGGACCTCCTTGTCCAGTAACGGGAAGCTCAGTGCAGCAGGCCCCACTCGCGGAGCTGGGCCGCGTTGTGGCGCAGGGTCGAGACGGGCGGGCGGTCCAGGCTCATGTCCTCGACCGAAACCCAGCCGGGGTAGCCGCGTTGGCCGATGAGGCCGAGCACCCGAGGGACGTCGACCTCGCCGTCCTCGAGCGGAGTCCACCCGGCTTGCCAGCCGCCGCCTGGCGAACGGAAGTGCGCGGCGTTCTTCAGGTGCACGTGCCCGAGATACTCGCCGAGCAGGTCGAGCGCGATCTCGTGCGCCTCATAGCCTTCGAAGACGAGATTGCCGAGGTCGTAGATGACCCCGACGTGCGCGGGGTCGAAGCGCGAGACGACCCGGTGCGCGAGCGAGGCGCTGGGGCAGATGGTGTTGTGGTGGATCTCCAGCAGCGCGCGGATTCCGGCCGCTCTCGCAGCGGTTTCGATTTCCCCGAAGAACGAGACGGTGTGCTCGAACAAGTCCGAATAGGACTTTCCCGTTCGGGAAATTCTCGGTGCCTGCAAACGAATTTGCGGAGCGTCAGCGGCCCGGGCCAGATCGCACGCGAGCTGGAGCATCTCGGTGTCGCCGACCTCGATGTAGGGGGCCAGGCCGATCACGTCGAGTCCCGCCGCGCGCGTGTCGCGGGCGACCGCCTCCGCCGTCGGCACGTCCAGCGGGAGGGTGGCGTGGTGGTCGACCAGGTAGGGGTGCGCGGGCCGCGGGTCGCGGATGCTGCCGGGACGCGGCTCGACCCGCCATTCGATCCCGCCGAACCCCGCGGCGCGCACCTGGGCGATGCACTCGGGAATGTCCACTGTGGGCAGACAGATCGTCGCGACGCCGAACTTCACGGCAGGGCCGGGTGCTCGACGGCGAGCGGGGTCTGGGGGAGCGGGGCGAGCTGCGCGCCGCCGCACACGTGCAGGACCTCTCCGGTGATGAACGACGCCGCGGGCGAGGCCAGGAAGGCGACGGCCTCGGCGACGTCACGGGGTTCCGCCATCCGCGGCATCGGCGTGATGGCCTGGTACTCGGCGATGAGCCGCCGCATCTGCCCTTCGTCGCGGTCGTAGGCGGTGAAGTCGGAGAGGATGAAGCTGGGCGCGACCGCGTTCGCCGTGACGTTGTACTTCGCGAGTTCGGTCGCGAAGGAGCGGGTCAACCCGACGAGTCCGGCTTTCATGGCGGTGTAGGCGACCGGCCCGCCGGAAACCCAGTTGCGCGAGGCGATGTTGACCACCGCGCCGCCGCGTTGCGCCTTGAAGAACTCCAGTGCCCGGCTGACGAGGAACGCCGGGCCGCGCAGGTTCACTTCGCTCATGAGGTCCCAGTCGTCCGGGGACAGCTCGGCGAGCGTGGAGCGGCGGTTCACGGCCGCGTTGTTGACGATGACGTCGATCCGGCCGAAGCGCTCGCCGACTTCCGCGATCAGGTCCTCGATCGACTGCACGGACCCGAGATCCGCGGCGATGCCGACTGCGGGCGGGGCGAACCTGGCGTCGAGGGCGGCGGCGGTCGCGTCCGCCGCGTCCGCCTTCACGTCGGCCACCACGACCGCGACGCCGTC
Organism: Amycolatopsis sp. NPDC003676; assembly: GCF_053587275.1. Classification (NCBI taxonomy): domain Bacteria; kingdom Bacillati; phylum Actinomycetota; class Actinomycetes; order Pseudonocardiales; family Pseudonocardiaceae; genus Amycolatopsis; species Amycolatopsis sp. NPDC003676. Next base: position 16,720 of record NZ_JBSFNS010000006.1, on the reverse strand, counting down.
TTCGAGCAGGCGTTCGGCGATGGCGGTGCCCAGCTTTCCCGCGGCTCCGGTGACAAGGGCGACACGGCGGGGTTCAGTCATGGTGTGCTTCCTTCTTTTCCGTCCAGGACAGGAATTCGGCGATCGCGGCCACCACGTCGCCGGGGTGCTGGTGGTGCGTCCAATGCCCGCCTGGCAGGACTGTGATCGTGGCGCCGGAGAGGAACTCGCGGGCCAGGTGGGCGCGTTCGCGGTTCCGGTAGATCGCGAGCAGCGGTACGGGAAACTCGGCGAAGAACTCTTCCGCCTGCGACTGGAAATGCAGCGCGTCCGTGCCGAAAGCGAACTCGATGAACAGGTCGCGGACGGCCGCCGGCGTGGCGGCGACCAGGTCGCCGGTGCCGGGGAGCACGGGGCAAGGCCCGTGGCTGGCGAAGTGTTCGCGGGCGACCGCGACGGGATCCTCGCACCGGAGCCGCTTGGCGATCGCCTCGATGCGGGCCCGGTCCTCGTCGGGAAGCCCGAACGCCGGGTCGATCGCGACCAGCCCGGCCACCGATTCCGGCTCCTGCCGGGCGAGGAACGCGGCCGCCTCGCTGCCCGCGGAGTGGGCGACCAGCACCACGCGGCCGAGACGGAGCCGGTCCGCCAGCGCGCGCACGTCCGCCGCCACGTGCGGCAGCCGCATGTCCGGCCCCGGCCCGGACTCGCCGTGCCCGCGCAGGTCTACGAGCACGACCGGAGCGATCCGTTGCAGGCCAGGCAGAACGGGATGCCAGTCCGAGCGCGAGCGCGCCCAGCCGTGGACGAGCACGAAGGTGAACGGAGCCTTCTCCGGTCCTGGCAGCCGCTCGAAAGCCAACTCGACGGTCATCGCGTCCTCTCCGCTCGTCTGCTCGCTGGGACGATCCTGAGCGACCAGCGGTTATAGATCAAATGCCTATCGACCGACCCCGCCATGCCTGAGAGGCATATGCTCGGTGCATGCTGGAGCTGCGTCACCTCGACTATTTCCGCGCCGTCGCCGAGTACGGCTCGATCTCGCGCGCCGCGGCGGCCCTGCACCTCACCCAGCCGACGCTGAGCAGGCAGATCGCCCGGCTGGAGAAGTCGCTCGGGCACCAGCTCCTGCGGCGCACCGCGACCGGAGCCGAGCTGACCGCGGTCGGCGAGGGCCTGCGCGAGCACCTGTTGTCCATCTTCGAACTGGTCGACCGGGTTCCCGAGGTCCTCCAAGCCGCCGCCAGCGCCCGGCGCCTCGTCCACTTGGGAGTCCCGTCGGGGATCCCGGCCGGCTGGATCGAGGACTACCTGAACGCGGTGCGCGAAGCCGCGCCTGAGATCCATTTCGCGATCGTCGAAGCCACCAGCGAGGAGCAGCGCAGGTTGCTGCTCAACGGTTCGCTGGACCTGAGCCTTGTGCACACCCAGCCGCCCGAGCTCCACAAGGAATTCCTTTTCCGGCAACGGCTCGGCTGCGTCTTCCGCGAAGGCACCGGGCCGCGCGACCGGGAGGAGCTCGATGTCACCGATCTCGACGGGCTGCGCGTCATGGCCCATTCCGCCAAGGGCGAAGAGGTGAGCCTGCGCGCGGCGGCGACCGCGACCGGAACCGAAGTCGACTGGCTGTTCCGGGCGTTCTCCGAGCACAGCGAACTGATCGCCACGAGCTCACAGGTCGACACGGTGCTGATCGGCGCGACGTCCGCCCGGAAGTGGTTCCCCGCGTGGCACTGGCTCCCGTTGCGGGCGGAGCGTCCCGAACACTGGATGCGGACGTGGGCCGCCTGGGCGGGCAACGATCCGAAGCACGGCGATGTGCTGCTGGGCTGCCTGCGGGAAACCGCCCGGCGCTACCGGGCCGATCCCACCTACGAGTTCACCGCCTGACCCTCAGCGACCCCGCGCGCCCTTGGCCACGGCAGCGGCACCCCGCTATAGCAACCTCTAGACGGCAGCACACCAGTCAAACGCACCCCACACCTTCGCCCTGACCACTAACTGAACCGAACCGAGAAATCGCCCCGGTTTCTGGACTGAGCGATCCGCTCGGCCCCCAGGCCGAGCGGATCGGGAGGGAAGAAACCGGATGAAGGCGATTTCTCCGCCGCGACGAAGTCGCGGCCATCAAACACAGTCGCGGCCATCAAACACAGCAATCAAACACGGCGGGCTAAGAGTTCGTCGAGCCGTCCGCCCACGTCGGCACAATTCTGCCGGACCACCGTAAGAAAAGCGGCCAGCGTCGGCGAGGAATCGTTGCCCCGGAAGGACATCTGCAGATCCGGCAGCCGGAACCGCGGCTCGACGGCGCAGAACCGGATGTCCTTGCGCGCGATCAGCCGCATCCGTTCCGGGCCGAGGCCGACTCCCGCGGAGCAGGCGGCGAGCCCGGCGATCGTGTGGATGTCGCGCGCCAGAGTGGCACTGTCGAGGACAGCGGGCTCGAAGACCGATCTGAGATAGGTGCCCGCGGCGTCCGCGCTGAGCACGAGCGGTTCGCGGGCGAGTCGTTCGACGTCGACGGACTTTTGCCCGGCGAAGGGATGTCCTACCGAAACCGCGGCTATCAGATGGTCGGCGCCGATGGGCACGGTGACCAGGTGCTCCGCGCCGGCGCCGCGAGGATTGCCCCGTCCCACCGCCACGTCCAGTTCGCCCGCGAGCAATGCCGCGGACCCGGCCGAACTGTCCAGCTCCTGCAAGGTCATCCGGACTTCCGGATGGGTCCTGCGGAACCGGCCGATCACCCCCGGCAGCGGGTCGAGCAGCGCGGACCCGATGAACCCGATCCGCAGCCTGCCGGTTTCCCCGCGTGCCGCGCGGCCCGCGTCGACGAGCGCGAGGCTCATTTCGGCGAGCGCGCCGCGCGCTCTGGCGAGGAACGCATCCCCTGCGGCGGTGGGAAAAACGCCACGGGCGGTGCGATCGAAAAGCCGCTCGCCGACCTCTCGCTCAAGCGCGGCGATCTGCGTCGACAACGGCGGCTGGGCGATGCCCAGTGCCGCGGCGGCGCGGCCGAAGTGCTGGTGCTCGGCGAGGGCCAAGGCGTAACGGAGGTGACGGGCTTCCACGCCGTCACTATACGTAGAAAGTATTGCGAAGGCATTCGTGAGATATAGCGATGGATAACGGGGTGCGGTGAGTGTGCTCTGGGGAGGTCCCTGATCGACTCTCGAAGGACCCCCAGTGACCCGTCCCTCCTCGTCCGAGACCGTCATCCTGCTCGTGCACGGCGCCTGGCATTCCGCCTTGCACTGGACCTCGACGCAGCGCTCGCTCGCGCGGCACGGCCTCGCCAGCGTCGCCGTGGACCTGCCGGGGAGCGGGCTCGACGCGCCTGTCCCCAGCGGGTACTTCCTGCCCGGTCAACCCGGTTTCGCCAGCGAAAGGTCGGCCCTGCGCGACGTCACCATGCAGGACAGCACCGACGTCGTGCTCGATGCGCTCGTCAGCGCCCGCACCCGGTACCGGAACGTCGTGCTGGTCGCCCACAGCGCGGGTGGCGCGGCCGTGTCCGCCGCCGCGGAGCAGGCTTCGGAACTCGTCGACCGGCTCGTCTACCTGTCCGCGTTCGTGCCCGGGGGCCGCCCACGGTTCGCCGACTACATCGAAGCGAAGGAGAACGCGGGAGCGGTCCAGGTGCCGCCGGTCGGCGATCCGGCCGAACTGGGCGCGATCCGGATCAACCCGCTTTCCCCCGACCCGGCCGTCGCCGGCGTCATCCGCCGGGCGTTCCTCGACGATCTCCCCGAGGGCAGCCCGGAATCGTGGCGGCAGTTCCTGCACCCCGACCTCCCGTTCGCGAACTTCACGACGCCGGTTCCGGTCTCCGCGGCGCGCTGGGGACGGATCTCCCGCTCCTACGTGCGGCTGGCCGACGACCTCGCCCTGCCGCCCGCGACCCAGGACCTGATGATCGCCGAGGCGGATCGGCTGACGCCGGAGAACCCGTTCCGCGTGCACTCCCTGCCAGGCGGCCATTCCCCGTTCGTGACCCGGCCGGACGAACTGGCGACCACCCTCGCCGTGGCTGCCCTGCGCCGGTCCGACCGATGAACTCGGTGCGTCTTTCCCCGCCGGCGCAACGACTTCTGCTGCCGATCGTCCTGTCCGGCACCTTCGTGCAGTTGTTCAGCGTCACGGTCATGCAGGTGGGCGTGGTCGACGTCCAGCGGGACCTGCACGCCGGGACGGCGGAGACCCAGCTGGTCCTCGCCGCCTACACCCTCACTTACGCCTGTTCGCTGATCGTCTCCGCGAGGCTGGGGGACACGTACGGCTACCGCCGGATGTTCGTCACCGGAATGGCGTTGTTCACCGCCGCCTCGCTCGGGGCCGCCGCCGCACCGGACGCGTGGGTGCTGATCGCCGGGCGCGCCCTGCAAGGTTTCGGCAGCGGCTTGATGGCGCCCCAGATCCTGTCGATCATCCAGTCGGCGCTTCCCGCGAACCGCCGCCCCGCCGCACTGAGCGCCTTCGGCGGAACGATGGCGGCGGCCTCGCTCGCCGGCCCGGTGCTAGGCGGCGTGCTGACCCAGCTCGATCCGCTGGGACTGGGCTGGCGGGCGGCGATGCTGCTGGTCGTTCCCGTCGGGATCGCCGCCCTCGCGCTCTCGCCCGCACTGCCGTCCGTCCACAGTGCACGCAAACCCCAGCGGGTCGATCCGGTCGGTGCGACCCTGAGCCTCCTGGGTTTCGCCCTGCTGGTGTTCCCTCTGACCATGGGACGCGAGACCGGCTGGCCGCCGTGGACCTGGGCAAGCCTGGCGCTGGCCGTGGCCGCGCTGACCGGTTTCGTGATCTCCCAGCGCAGGTCGGCGGAACCGCTCATCCAACCGTCCACATTGGCCGAACCGGCGACGAGGTGGGGACTGGCGGCCGTGCTGATCTTCAACGCGGGTGTCCCGTCCTTCACCCTGCTGCTGTCGATGCACCTCCAGGGCGCCAAGGGCTGGAGTCCGCTCGAGACGGGCCTGAGCATCACGCCGTATGCCGTCGGAGCACTGGCCGGGAGCCGGATCGCGAACAGCCTGGGCAACCGGTTCGGCCCCCGCGCGCTCGCCGCTTCTTCCCTCGCGATGGGACTGGTGTCCGTTGCCGTCCCGATGCTCATCGACCTGCGCTGGTGGTACTGGCTCGCGTTGTGCGCCGGCGGAGTCGCGTTCGGGGTTTTCACCGCGTCCGCGTTCACCCAGATCATCGCCAGAGTGCGCCCCGAGGCCGCGGCCTCGGTTTCCGGCCTGCTTCCCACCGCGCAACAACTGGGCGGCACGCTGGGCGTCACATTCGCCGGCATCGCCTACGCCGCCCCGGCCGCGACCTCGGGCGCCGCGTTATGGCACGCGATGACCTACGAGGCGGTGGCATTCGCGGTCGCTGCCCTGTGCACGATGGGCGGCCAGCGGGAACGGACGGCTGCGAGGTCTGCCGCGCCCAGCTGAGAGGAGCGCGTCCCGCACCCGGACGGCCGCGGGGAGGCGGCTGCGTGGTCAGTTCTGGACGCCGTCCTTGTGCGGGTCAAGGTCGATGCGGCCGCGCTGGCGAGGGCCGCCTTCGCCGAGCAGGTCCCACTGTTTGATTGTCGCGTTGAACCGGTCTCGTTGTTCAGCGTCGCTTTCGGCGTATTTCTTGGCGGCGGCTTTGATGCGGTCGGCCGCCGTGAGGTAGCGCGCGGTGGACTTCTGGAAGAACGACTCGACCTCGCCACGCAATCCGATCAGGGCGGTGTCCGCCGCGACGGGGACGACTCCGCGGCCGGCGAGCTGGCCGTCGGCGTAGGAGACAGTCGCGATGTTTTTCAGCTGGCCGGAGTAGAGTTCGGCGACGTCGTAGCAGTGCTGGGCGATTTCCATGACCAGGTTGACGTCGACGGCGTACCTGCCGGACGCGGGCGGGTCGCTGTCGTCGCCGTCCGGGCTGTGCTGGGCGACGTCGTAGAGTTCCAGCAGCGACCGGTCGACGCCCGCGATGCGTTCCTGGATCGCTGTGACGACCTTGAGGTAGTCCGCTTCGGCGTGGTCCAGCTCGCTGCCGAGGGTGCGGACGGCGCCGTCCAGGTGCGAGAAGAACGTGCTCAGGGCGGGGAACCGGAAATTGTCCCTGACTTCTTCGGTGTGGTTCAGCACGAAGTCGACCAGCGTCAGGGCGGTGCCGACGCCGCCGGGAAGCGACTTCCCCAATGCCTTGACGACAGTTTCGGCGACGCCCCACACCTCGCTGACGGCGTTCACCTTTTGCTTGACCAGCTGGATGTCGGTCGGCGGCGGCGTCGCAGCGGTTTCGAAGAGTTCCTTGGTGGCTTGGCCGATGAGGTGCAGGTTGTTGTTCCGGGCGGCGTTGATCGTCGTCGCCCGGAGCGCGTAGCAGTTGGCCAGCCATCGCACGAGGACGCGCTGGTTCTTCAGGGCCGGGCCGACCGTCGAGAGGAAGCCGCCTTTGAGGCTGTTCGCGGCGAGCCCGGTCCACCCGGCCATCCAGGCCCGGTTGTTGTTGTCGTCGCTGCTGATGGAGAGTTTGTCGACGAGCCCGTTCAGCGCGTGGTCGCCGACCGAGTCGTCGGTGTCCATAGCGTCGTTGATCGCGACGAGACTGGTCCTGGCCTCTTCGAGGAACGACAGGTCCGGCCCGCCCGCGAGGTCCGGGATCGAGTTCGCGAGATGTTCGCGTTGCTGCCAGGCCCAGTCGCCGATCTGGGCGAAGGCGTCGGAGGCGTGGCATTCGACGTAGGCCTGCCGCGAGGGGTCCCATCCGTCGCAGGAGCCCGGCCGCTTCGCCGGGGTGCCGTCGTCGACCGCCCACGCGACGATCGGGCAGGTCTGCAAGTGGATCATCGACTGGACCGGGATCGGCCGCAGCGCCGACGGCGCGCCGTCGATCTGGACTGTTCCGTGCTGCAGTGCGCGCCCGGCGTCGTGGAGCCAGCGGCGCTCCAGCGTCTGCCAGTAGGCGTTGAGCGCCGCGGAAAGCAACGACGAGTACTGGCTGGCACCTAGGTATCCGCTGCTCACTGCCGGTACCTCCTCGAGCGGGGTTCGCCAACCGGACGGCCGGTGAGCAAGGAGGCTAACAGCAAAAACAGCCCGATTGTGACTGTTTCCGGCAAAGTGTCACTCGGCTGGGCGCCGGGACATGGACGGCGACGCGGTGCACGAGATCCGGACCCGGCGGGAGGGCATCGTCATCGATCCTGCGTCGGACGCCTCGGCACGGGCAGTTGATGCTGCATCGTCGGAAACATCCGAACCTGGCGGCTCGATCAGTCCTGACGCGCGGGGGATTTCCGCGGAATGGCGCGTGTCGCTGCCGCCCGCTTCCGGCGGCAGCGGAGAAGCTGTGCGCCGCCCGTCCCTGGGCGCGCGTGATTATTGCTGCCAGGAAAGGAAAAACGTGCTGAAGAAGGGTCTACGTCCGATTCAGGCGGTACGTCTTGCCGGGGTCATCGCCGCGGGGATCGTGGCGTGTTCCGCGTGCACGCCCGGCCATGCGACAGGGCAGCAATCGAGCAGCGGCAAGGCTGGCGGCACCGCGCTGGCCGCCGGGAACTCTTCGACGCCGCTTCCGGCGGCCGGTGCCTGCCATCTCGGCGACCGTAACGGGCAGCCGACGCCCGATCCGTCCTGCACCCCCGGTGCGGTGAATCCGCAGGTCTCCCAAGCGAATATCGCCACCACGGTGTGCAAGAGCGGCTGGACCAAAACCGTCCGTCCGGCCACCGGCAAGACCAGCCGCATGAAGGACACCACGGCGAAGGCATACACCCTCCCTGCCGGTGAGTCCGGCGAGTACGACCACCTCGTCTCTCTCGAACTCGGCGGTGCGCCTGACGATCCCCGCAACCTGTGGGTCGAGCCGGGGAAGATCCCCAACCCCAAAGACGCGGTCGAGAACAAACTCAAAGACGCCGTCTGCAGCGGCCTGATCCCGCTCGCCACCGCGCAGACCGCCATCGCCCGCTCCTGGACCACCGCCTTCGACGACGCCGGCCTGCGTGTGAACGGCGGCAGCGTGTGTCTGCGCGCCGAGCCCAGCCGATGCGCCCACGGCCGGCGCGGAGACAGCACCGGCGAGTAACCCGGCTGGTCGGCCGCGGTTACTCGCGGACGAGCTTGATCGCCAGTCCGCGGAAGAAGAACGACGCGAGAAAGAGCGGCAAAAACCGCTTTCCAGTACACCGGAAAGCGACGGTTTCCCCGTCGGCGGCGTCGAACGTCTCCGTCCGGCTCGAGTTCCGGTCGTCGCGGAGGAACAAGGTGTGCCGACCTGGGTCGACGGGCGTCTCGATCGTTTTGTTCATGGCAACCGACCCGACCGGTTCACCGTCGACTTCGACCTCGTAGGCGCCACGACGCACCTCGACCCCGATCGCCTTGTGCGTCAGCTTGAGCATCGCGGACATCAGCGACCTCCTCACTCCTGGACGCGCTCTCCGGCAGCCGATGAGCGACATGCCGCCCCTGCCCTTCCCCGAGAGTAGTTCCCGTCCCGCGCGGAGCCCAGGGCCAAAGCGGCCCACCGGCGATCGAGGAGCCAGGTCAGAGGTCGACGCCCGATCTGCGGTCCGAGACAAATAGTCCTTTGTGGACATCGACGACTGTCTGCTCCTGCCGGGCCTCATTTGCACGCCTTCGTCTGGTGCGCGCCGAACTTGGCCTGGGCATTGGTGAACTGTCCGCCGTACCGCGATGCCAGCTGCTGCGTCAGCCCGGTGCACGAGAACGAGGTGTAGTCCAGGTAGGACTGTGCCGCCTTGGCTGCCTGTGCGTTCCAGTCGACGTCCAGGCTGTCCACTGCCTGAGTGGCGACGTTCTTCGGGTAGCTGTCGCCGTACTTAGAGGACAGCTGATCGATCAAGCCGTTTCGCGAGAAAGCGGTGTAGCCGAGATACGACTGCGCGGACTCACGGGCCTGCTCGACCTGAGGCGGATATTGCGGAGCCTCGCCGGTCGGACTGGACTCGACCAGGGTCGGTGATTGGGGAGCTTCGATGGTCGGGCTGGACGCGACCGGGGGCGAAGCCTCGCTGGTCGGGCTGGACTGGACCAGTTGCCCGTTGATGCATGACTGTCCGGCCTGCAGCGGAGGGCAAGTGCCGGGTGCCGAAGCAGCGGCGGGAGTCACATTGGCGGCACCGAGATCGCCAGCGTCCCGACTGGAGCAGGCGGTGAGGGTGGCCGCCGCCGCGGCCGCGGCGGCGAAGAGGGCGACGCCCTTGATCATAGGGATTCTCCTTGGCAAGAGGTGATTTGTAGTCGTGTGTGCTGTTCCGTTCGTTACGCCGGTGATGTCCGCCCTCGACACCCGCGCTCGCCCTCACGACGACAGGTCTCCAGCACGGTTGCCGTCGAGAAATTCCTGAGAAAGAGAATTCGTCATGCAACACGCCTATCGGATCCATTCGGCTCGAATGGAAATGCGTTGTTGCGGGCGAATGGGCGGTGACAACCGGACGGGACCCCGGGACATCGCACTGATCAAGCCGGGATGGCAGCTCCGCCCGCCACGCTGAGAGCACGAGAAGCCGTTGCGGGCAGCGTATGTTTCAGTGCCCAGCGACGCCGGTTCGCCTGCTGCGTTTGCAACCCGCTGAACAACAACCGGGGGAGAGGGCAAGTACGAGGGGCACCGCAAAGCGGGCTACGTCCGTGAGGATGCAGTCGTGCAGTTTCTGACCGGCCGGGTGCCCGGGCAAGAACGGGCACAGCAGCATGTCGCTCGCAGGGTGCGGTCGCCGACATCGAGAAGGGCCAGCAGCCCGATCCTCCGGCAAGCGCAGGGCGGAGGCCCGGTCGATCCGTTCACCTGCGGCTTGCGGCAGCCGTGCTGCATCAGGTCTATGCCCCAAGTCGATCACCGGACCCGGTCGACGGCGGGAAGGGCGGGTCCCGTAGAGTTTTCCGCACTGCGCCCCCGTAGCCCAACTGGCAGAGGCAACGGATTCAAAACCCGTCCAGTGTGAGTTCGAATCTCACCGGGGGCACTCGCGAGCACCTGTGGAAAACGGCTCCTGACCAGGACGTACCTGGACAGGGGCCGCGCTTGTTTGGTCCGGCTGTGTCCGGGGCTGTCCGGTCGTCTACGGCCCTGCACTCCCCATGCGCCCCCCAAGTCCGCGGAGCGTCCGTCCTCCCGGCCGAGTGCCTTATCGACGCGGCTGTCGGCGGCGGACTCCAGCTCAGCGATGACCTTGCCGGGGCTGGGTGTCTCCCGCCACTTCGTGGTGAACGCCATCGTGGGATCTGGATCGGTCCCGGTACGCTGGGCTCTCGCGGGTGACCGCGTGTCGAAGACGTCCCGCCGAGCCTTCAGGAGGACACCGGTGACCGAACAGGCTGCCGAGTCGAACGGCGCCGCCGCCGGCGTGCCGCAGCGACGGGTGCTCGTCGCGGAAGACGAGGCGCTCATCCGGCTCGACCTGGTGGAAATGCTGCGCGAAGAGGGCTACGAGGTCGTCGGCGAGGCCGGCGACGGCGAGGAGGCCATCGCGCTGGCCACCGACCTCAAGCCGGACCTCGTGATCCTCGACGTCAAGATGCCGAAGCTCGACGGCATCGAGGCGGCCGCGCGGATCACCGGCGACCGGATCGCGCCGGTCGTCATTCTCACCGCGTTCAGCCAGCGCGACCTCGTCGAACGGGCCCGCGACGCGGGCACCATGGCGTACCTGGTGAAACCGTTCGCCAAACGCGACCTCGTGCCCGCCATCGAGCTGGCCGTCAGCCGGTTCTCCGAGCTGCAGGCCCTCGAGGCCGAGGTCGCCGGGCTCACCGACCGGCTCGAGACCCGCAAGGTCATCGACCGGGCGAAGGGCCTGCTGATGAGCCGCCAGGGGCTCACCGAACCCGATGCGTTCCGCTGGATCCAGCGCACCGCGATGGACCGGCGCACCACGATGAAGGCCGTCGCCGAGGCGGTCGTCGAAAGCATCGGCTGAGCAAACGGGCAAAACCCAAAAAGCGGGCGTGACCAAAGTGGTCGCGCCCGCTTTTTCATGGGCCCGAAACCGGAAATCGCGCCGGAGAGTGACCGCCCGGCCCCGGAGTGCGCTCCCGGCCAGCGGGACCCCGTCCGTTTCGCCGCATCCGTCCGCCACCGCCGTGTCGCGCCGGAACTCGGCTGCTGACCAGCGAAAACCCTGCCACCGCACCGGCCCCGGACCCACCCGTGCGGGTTGATCTGCCCTGCGCGAAAGGGCAAGGTTGCTACCTTGGAGGCCGGGGCATCGTGGTGTCGGTCACGGTGACGGAGGGGATGTTCCTAGACTGCCCCCATTGATCAGGCGTCTGGTCAAGGTCCTTTCGAGGGGCACTCGGACACGAAGAGTCATTCACTCGGTCGTTGCAATAAGACGATCGAGTGTAAATCGTCCGTTAATTCTCGTGACGACCGTCACGATGTGGATACAAGACTCGCTGTGACTCTGTGCAACACCTCACCCGGCGGCTACGTTCAGCGCCCAGTCGAAGTCCCACGCAGGGACCCGCCGTTCCCCGGGAACGTCGCGGGTGGCATTTGGAGGAACGAGTGCAGAGAGCACGACTCACTAAGGTCATCGTGCTGGCCGCGGCGGGAGTCATCTCCCTTGGCGCCTGCTCGGCGCGGACCGGCGGTGACTCGGGTGGCGACAGCGGCGCGCCGCAGGCCGCGGCCCCGTCGGCGGCGGCGAACGCGGCGGACCCGGCGGGAGACGGCAAGGCGCAGTGCGCGCCGACCTCGATCGCCTACGCCGGCACGATCAACGGCGCGAACGCGGCCCTTGGCCAGAACATCCTCAAGGGCGCGAAGCTGGCGGTCGACCAGCACAACAAGGCGAACCCGGGCTGCCAGGTCAAGCTGGAGCAGTTCGACACCGAGGGCACCCCGGACAAGGCGCCGGGCATCGTGACCCAGATCGTCAACACCCCGGGCATCATCGGCGTCATCGGCCTCCCGTTCTCGGGCGAGTCGAAGGCCGCGGGCAACATCTTCAACTCCGCGGGCCTCGTCGCCGTGACCCCGTCCGCGACCAACCCGTCGCTCGCCCAGAACGGCTGGAAGACCTTCTTCCGCGCACTGGGCAACGACAACGCGCAGGGCCCGGCCGCCGCCAAGTTCATCACCGGCGAGCTCAAGGCCAGCAAGGTCTGCGTCATCGAGGACGACTCCGAGTACGGCACCGGCCTCGCCGCCTCGACCATCAAGGCGCTCGGCGACAAGGCGAGCTGCCAGGACAAGGTCAAGACGAAGCAGACCGACTTCTCCGCCGTGGTCAACAAGATCAAGAACGAGAAGCCGGACGCGATCTTCTACTCGGGCTACTACCAGGAAGCCGCTCCGTTCGCGCAGCAGCTGAACGACTCGGGCGTCAAGGCCAAGTTCGTCGGCCCGGACGGCGTGAAGGACGACCTGTTCGTGAAGGGCGCCGGCGACGCCGCCGCCAACGCGTACTTCACCTGCCCCTGCGTGCCCGCTGACCAGTTCACCAAGTTCACCGACGCCTACAAGGCGGCGACCGGCGCCGACCCGGGCACCTACTCGCCCGAGGCCTACGACGTCGCGACGATCCTGCTGAAGGGCATCGACGCCGGCAAGAAGACCCGCGCCGACCTGCTGGACTTCGTGAAGACCTACGACGGCCAGGGCATCACGAAGCACTTCAAGTGGGACGACCACGGCGAGCTCGCCGCGACCACCGTGTGGACCTACAAGGTGGACAACGGAAAGATCGTCCGCAACACCGAGATCAAGTAGCTCACCGCTTTCGGTTCCAGTACCGGGGTGCGTGCCGGGCGGCTGATCCCGCCGGGCCCGCACCCCGGACCCACATGGAGAACTAGTGTGTCGATGACCCCTGACCTCAGTTCGCTCGTCCTCGCGCAGGGCGGCGGCAGCTGGATCACCTTCGACGTGAATTCGTTCCTGAACCAGTTCTGGGACAACACGATCGACGGTCTTTCCTACGGCAGCATTTACGCGCTCGTGGCGCTGGGCTACACCCTCGTCTACGGCGTGCTCAAACTCATCAACTTCGCCCACTCCGAGGTGTTCATCTACGGCGCCTTCGCGACGTGGTTCACCTTCTACGGCTTGGGTTTCCGCCCCGGCGCGACGCCGGAGCTGCCGATCTTCGAGCTGATCGGCTTCCTGCTGCTCGCGCTCATCGCGTCGATGGCGGTGTCCGGCGGCACCGCGGTCGTGCTGGAACGCGTGGCCTACCGGCCGCTGCGCAAACGCAAGGCGCCCCGGCTGGTCTTCCTGATCACCGCGATCGGCGCTTCCTTCGTGCTGCAGCAGATCCTCTTCATCTGGCGCGGCGGCAACCCGGAGGACAGCATCCGGCTGCTGCGCAACGACGAGGTGTTCACGATCTTCGGCGGCAGCGTCAAGATCGTCACCATCATCACCGTGATCGCGTCGATCCTGCTGATGATCGGCACGGACATGTTCGTCAATCGCACCAAGTTCGGCCGCGGCATCCGCGCGGTGGCGCAGGACCCGGACACCGCGACGCTGATGGGCGTCAACAAGGAACGCGTCATCACGCTCACGTTCCTCATCGGCGGCCTGCTGGCCGGCGCGGCGGCGCTGTTCTACATGATGAAGATCCCGCAGGGCGCCTCGTACCAGGGCGGATTCATCCTCGGCATCAAGGCGTTCACCGCCGCGGTGCTCGGCGGCATCGGCAACCTGCGCGGCGCGCTGCTGGGCGGCCTGCTGCTCGGGGTCGTGGAGAACTACGGGCAGTCGCTGTTCGGCGGCGCGTGGCGCGACGTCGTCGCGTTCGCCCTGCTGGTGCTGATCCTGATGTTCCGCCCGACCGGCATTCTCGGCGAATCGCTCGGAAAGGCACGGGTATGACGACGACTACGACGCCGCCCGCCGCTCCGGCGAAGGCGCGCCGCCGTCCCGTTTCGGACTGGTGGAACCGGCTGTCCCGCGTCCAGCAGTGGGGCGTGCTCATCCCGCTGGTGGCGCTGGTCTACCTGCTGCCGGTGCTGAACCCGCCGCTGATCACCACCCAGCCCGGGTACGACTTCCCGATCGCGATGTTCGAGGTGTCCCGCTACGCGCTGGTCGCCATCGGGCTCAACATCGTCGTCGGCCAAGCCGGTCTGCTGGATCTCGGCTACGTGGGATTCTTCGCGATCGGCGCCTACGTGATGGCGCTGTTCACGAGCCCGGACTCGTCGCTGGCGAAGCTGCCGTTCCTCGTCGTGCTGCCGATCGCGATGGTGGTCACGATGATCTTCGGGGTCATCCTCGGGACGCCGACGCTGCGACTGCGCGGCGACTACCTGGCGATCGTCACGCTGGGCTTCGGCGAGATCGTCCGCCTGCTGGCCGACAACATCGACCCGCTGCGCGGCAACCGCGGTTTCCAGGGCGTCGGGCATCCGCCGGGCGTGAAGGCGGACGGGAATCCGCTCTTCAACAACACCGACGGCATCCCGTGGTACTGGCTCTGCGTCACGATCATCATCGTGATCCTGTTCGTGGTCGGGAACCTGGAGCGCAGCCGCGTCGGCCGCGCGTGGGTCGCGATCCGCGACGACGAGGACGCGGCCGAGATCATGGGCGTGCCGACGTTCAAGTTCAAGATCTGGGCGTTCGTCGGCGGCGCCGCGGTCGGCGGCCTTTCCGGCGCGCTGTACGCGGGGCAATTGGGCTTCGTGAACAACCAGAAGTTCGACGTGGTCACGTCGATGCTGTTCCTGGCCGCGGTCATTCTCGGCGGCGCGGGCAACAAGGTCGGCGTGCTGCTGGGTGCGATCGTGGTGGCGTACGTGCCGCTGCGGTTCCAGGCGATCGCGGAGTACAAGTACCTGATCTTCGGACTCGCGCTGATCGTCCTGATGATCTTTCGCCCGCAGGGCCTCCTCGGCGCGCGGCAGCGGCTGCTCGCGTACGGCAGACAGGCGTACCAGCGGCTGCTCGGCAAGGGCGAGCAGGTCAGCAGCGACGGTTCGCTGGTGTCCGACAAAGCAGGGGAGAAGGCATGACGGTCCCTGGCAACGGAAACGGGCCCGAGGTCCCGGCCGAGGGCGGCCTCGTGGCCGAGGTCGCGAACATGACCGCCGACGAGCTCGCCGAGCACGAGGCCGAGGTCGCCGAGGTCGTCGCGCCGGACCGGGAGATCCAGGCCGACTACGGGCAGACGCTGCTCAAGGTCGACGACGTCACGGTCCGCTTCGGCGGCCTGGTGGCGCTGGACTCGGTGTCGTTCGAGATCCGGCGCGGCGAGATCCTCGGCCTGATCGGGCCGAACGGCGCGGGCAAGACCACCTGCTTCAACGCGATGACCGGCGTCTACCGGCCGTCCTCGGGGCAGGTGCTGCTCGAGGACAAGCCGCTCGGCAAGGCGTCGCGGCACGGGATCACCCAGCTCGGGATCGCCAGGACGTTCCAGAACATCCGGCTGTTTTCCGAGATGACCGCGCTGGAGAACGTGGTCGTCGGCACCGACGCGCGGCACAAGACCAGCCTGCTCGGCGCGCTCCTGCGGGTCCCGCGGCACCACCGCGAGGAGAAGCAGGCGATCGAGAAGGCCATGGCGCTGCTGGAATTCGTCGGCATCGCCGACCGGGCCGCGGACCGCGCGAAGAACCTGCCCTACGGCTATCAGCGGCGGCTGGAAATCGCGCGGGCGCTCGCCACCGAGCCGAAGCTGCTGTGCCTCGACGAGCCGGCCGCCGGGTTCAACCCGGCGGAGAAGGAAGAGCTCATGGGGCTGATCCGGACGATCCGCGACGACGGCTACACCGTCCTGCTGATCGAACACGACATGAAGCTCGTCATGGGCGTCACCGACCGGATCGTAGTGCTGGAGTTCGGCAAGAAGATCGCCGACGGGCTTCCGTCCGAGATCCGGGAGAACCCCGCCGTGATCGCCGCTTACCTGGGAGTTCCCGACGATGACGTTGCTTGAGCTTTCTGACGTTTCGGTCCACTACGGACGGATCCAGGCCGTGTCCGGGTTGTCCATCACCGTGAACGAGGGCGAGATCGTCACCCTCATCGGGGCGAACGGCGCCGGCAAGTCGACCACGATGCGGGCGATTTCCGGTATCCGGCCCATTTCCGGTGGTGCTATTCGCTTTGACGGCGAGGATATTTCGCGGCTGCGCGGGGATTTGCGGGTGGTGCGCGGGATTTCGCAGGCGCCGGAGGGTCGGGGGATTTTCCCTGGCATGACGGTGCTGGAGAATCTGGACATGGGCGCTTATGCGCGCAAGGACCGGAAGAATCTGCAGCCGGATTTTGATCGGGTTTTCGAGTTGTTTCCGCGGCTGGCTGAGCGGAAGACTCAGGTCGGCGGGACTATGTCCGGGGGTGAGCAGCAGATGCTCGCTATTGGGCGGGCGTTGATGGCTAAGCCTCGGTTGTTGTTGCTGGACGAGCCTTCTATGGGGTTGGCGCCGCAGTTTATTCAGCAGATTTTCCGGATTATCACGGAGATCAATCGGCAGGGGACGACCGTGCTGCTGGTTGAGCAGAATGCGCAGCAGGCGTTGTCTCGGGCGCATCGGGCTTATGTGCTGGAGACTGGGCAGATTACCAAGACTGGTACTGGGCAGGAGTTGCTGGCTGATACCAGTATCAAGGAGGCTTATCTCGGGGTTGGGTGATTTCTTGCTCGGCTCGTCGCCTGGCGGCGACATTGCGTCCGGGCGCTGCCGCTGGGCCGACGGCTCGCCGGGCCCGCCGCACGCAACGCCAACAAGCCGTCGCTGCGCGAATGGCGGCTGCTCGCGTCCGCCGGGTT